>JAZORW010000100.1:0-2294 GCA_045656805.1 Eubacteriales bacterium
AGCCGCATGGTGGAGAAGGTGGTGGCGGGACGGATCACCGACCAATTGTTATAGCCCGAGTCTTTTAGCAGATCCTCATCCCTTGCCTTACGGATGCAGTAGTCGTTAGACGCCCGCAACGCCTCGTCCTCAGAGGAGTCCCACAGGCGGGGAGAGGTCTCCTTGATAGGCTGCTCCTTATCGTCGTAGACACGGCAGGTGGAGAGATAGAGATAATGCTCGGTATGATCAAGAAACAGGCGGTAATAGTCGGTGAAGGGGTGCTTGCCGTATTCCAGGAAGTTGACGATGCCGTCGTACCTCTCACGCAGCAGCCCTTCAAGGAAGGGCACGTCAAAGCCGTTGCCCTGCACGTAGTTTACGTCAAAGTTCCAGGGGGCGGTCTCCTCCAGTCCCACGCCCGTCACGTCGTAGCCCAGGGCGATGAGCTCGGGGATCAGATATCTGCCCATGGCACCCGTGGCACCTAAAACCAATACTTTTTTCATATCTCGTCCTTCTTACTGGATCTTTTTGACACCGTCTACCACAGCCCTGGCGGTACGCAGGTCGATCTGCTCCAGGGTGCTGCCGTCGCTGAAGCGGTCTACGCAGAAGGCGATCTGACCACCCAAGAGGGGGTTGATAATACGGGAGGGGAAGCCGGGCTGACCGTTGGCGTGGTAGGCAACGGGGGTCTTCACCTCTTTTTTCAGCAGCAGCATAGCACGGATGCTCTCTGCCAGGTCCTCCTCGTCCTTTGCCACGGTAACCAGCTTAATAATATCGGGGTTCCGCTTTTCAAGGAACAGGGCAAGGTCCACTACCTGGTCGGCCTTCATGGAAACACCGGGGTGGCAGGACAGAAGCACCTCTGCCCCCTTGGCGTGTACCTTTTCGATCAGCTCGCACTGGCGGGAAATGGTTGCCTCGTCAGTGACCACTTCCTTAGGATTATCGCGAGTGAAGGAATACTTGTTTTCCCCGTAAAATGCGGTCTTAGAGGGGGCGTGGAAGGTGTAGCCCTGCATATCAATGCCCATGGCACCGGCGTCGATGGCACGCAGGAACAGCTCTTCTCTCTCCTCCTCGGTCATGCCCAGGTTGCCCCACTCGTAGGTGGTGTTATAGTTCAGCGCCAGGATGGGCAGCTGGGTGTATTCAATAATATGCTTCAGGGTGTCGAGGGACTTATCCTCAAGGCAGGACAGGTGCAGGTCGATCATGTCGGCGCCACCGTAAACGCAGTTCTTAATTTCTGCAATGGCTGCCTTACTGCTCTTTTCTCTGACTACGCCTGCAATGGCGGGTGCGGGAATTTGGGATAATTTCTGTTTCATATGCGTACCTCCGTTCTTAACAAGACCAAAGTAGCACATCTTATGGAAAAAATCAATATCAAAAGTGATATTATTTAACATTTTTGATACAAAACCTATTGCCTAAAAAGCCGTAAAGTGGTACTATAAAGGACGGATATACCGAAAAAGCAGGGGAGGAGGGCGAGAAATGAAGTGTGACTTTTTATCAAATATGGTGATACACAGGGTGCATACCGTGGCTACCTTTTTTACAAAAGAAAACGCCAGGGGTAGGCGTACCGACCGCCACACCTGGGCTATGGTGCTGAAATACGAGGGGGAAACGGTATATTCCCACGGCAAGGAAACCTATCTCTCCGATGCCGCCCACGTGGTGTTTTTGCCCCGTGGCAGCAGCTATGAGTGGCACTGTACCCGGGCGGGGAATTTCTTCACGGTGGAGTTTGAGTGTCCCCTGACGGGAGAGGCACCCGTTTCGGTGGGGGTAAAGAACGGGGAGAAGATCCTGAAAAAGCTGAAGGAGCTGGAGGAAAAGCGTACCCTGAAATCCCCCACGGCAGAGCTGGAGAGCCTGAAGGATATGTATTCCATTTTATTGCTCCTGGCCAAAAACGATCAGGAGCAGTACGTGCCGAACCAAAAGCAGAGCCTGATTGCCCCTGCCCTCGCCTATATGTCAAAGCATTATGACCGGCACATCACCAACGACACCCTGGCAGCTCTGACGGGGCTGTCCACCGTCTATTTCAGGAAGCTGTTTACTCAGCTGATGGGTCAGTCCCCCATTGCCTACCTCCGGGAGCTGCGTATCGGGCGTGCTAAGGAAATGCTGCGCAGTGACTACGGCACCCTCTCCCACCTGGCACAAAGCCTGGGCTACGGCAGCCTGTACGACTTCTCCCGGGATTTCAAAAAGCACACGGGGGTGTCGCCCTCCAGGTATGGGAAGGGATAACACAAACAATAACTGCCCATTATTTTCGTCGCAAAAGG
>JAZORW010000101.1:0-6228 GCA_045656805.1 Eubacteriales bacterium
TGTTATGCCGACAATCCACACGCACACCGCGCGTAGGGGATTTCGAGCAGAAATTCACGATCGCGACCCGAAGGTGTACTGGGTACTCCGAGAGGTAGCGAGCGTGGATAGTAAACAAAAATTTGAATAACAAAACGGAAGAAAAACGCAGTTTTTCAACCGCATAGCTGCTACACAAGAAACGCCAAAAAACGCATTATGCCGCTGCCATAAATCCTCTTTTTTGTTTACGGTTATGCCGACAATCCACACGCGCCGAAGGCACGCAGGAGGGAGATTTTACACTCCAAAACGGTTTTGTCCTCTTCCTCCACGGCGGTGACGCCCGAGGCATAGCCTCGGACCCCCGTCCAGATGACGGTGAACAGCCTCAGGCACGCCGCCACCACGGCGGCGGGGGTCATGGGGATCCCCTCCAGTGCCACGGCTACGGTGATAAGCGACCCTGCCACCGTGGGGATCAGTGCCCCCAGGGTGCGTTTTACCTGCTCCCCATGGGTGGAAAACCGATCACGCCGTCCCCCCTTGCCACCGTATAGCAAAATGGCGGCACTCAGGGTCAGGGGACGCAAACGGGCGGCACGCCTGATTGCCCGCCTTTGGGGGCGGGAAAGGGCAGAGTATTCCTCTTTTTGCAGCTCTCCCTGAATATAGCGGTCTACGGTTTCTATCCCCAGACCCACTGCCGCCACCTCCCGCCCTCTGACGGCGGTTAATTCTTCGGTAACGTAGGCGGTGCAGTAGCTCTCCAGCTCCTCTGCCCGTCCACCCCCGCAGATCTGCTCTCGCAGCCTTCCGTAGGTGCTGACCAGCTCTCGGTAGGCACTCTCCCCCGAGGCAGTCTGTCTGCCCGTGTCGTAGAGGGAGGTGTACATAATAAAGCAGCACAGGATCATCACTGCCGCCGTGGTCAGGGTCTGCTCGATGGGAACGGCGGTAAGGTGCATCTCGCAAAAGAACACCGCTGCCGCCACCACCACCGTGCTACCGCCGATCCAGGCACCCCAGAACCGTCTGGCAGGGGGTCTTAGCCCGCCCCCTGTCAGGGTGGGGAATGCGTCAGATGCTTTCACTTCTCTTTTCCTCCGTCAGGTGGGAAAGGCGGAAGAACACCGCCCCCACCAGGCTAAAGGGCAGCCCCACTGCCGCCACGCATCTCAGCTCCTCTATCAACCCCTGCACCAGGGTCAGGCCCACCAGTAGGGTGAGCCACAACAGCCAGGGAGAGGGGTTACGGTAGGCACGGCGCAGCACCCGCCCGGCAGGCAGGGCGCACAGCCCCAGAAGACACAGGGCAACGAGAGAGAAGCACCCCTCTCGGGTCTGTATCCAAAGTGGGAAATAGGTCAGGGCGGTGACAGCACCCGGTAGAATGCTGAACCCCAGACCCAGCACCTTATACACCCTTGCCTTCATCTTCTGTGACATGCTCGGTGCCTCCCAGAGTGACCTTCAGGGCCAGGTAGCTCTGCCCGATCTGCTCCTTGGCATAGGCGGGCAGATTGGCAGAGGTAAAGATGCCGTACAGCATCTCCGCCATGCCTGCCATAGCCGCGGTCATGCGGTCTCTGTCACTCTCCACTCGGCAGAGGTGCTGAGCCAGGTCACGGGTCTGCAGTGCCACCGCATCCACGGTATCGCACACCTGCTCCACCATCTCCAGGGCGGGGGTCACCCTGCCCGACAGCTGTCCCAGCTGCTCCTCTGCCGTCAGTGCCAGCTCTCCTGCTCTGTCCCCTGCATCCTTTGCGGTGCGGGAGATCACCTCCAGGGCACTGCCAAGAGAGGGCAGCAGCCCCCTCTTATAGGTATGGGCAAGAAATGCCGAGAACAGGAGGGTCAGGGCGGAGAACATTTCTCCGCTATAGGTTTCCATAAATTCCAGCAGTCGCTCTCCCAGACCTACGGTCTGGGGCTCCTCCGGGAGGACCTCGGCGGGGACTTCTGCCTCCACCTCTGCCTCGCCCGCACACACTGCCATGGGCAGAACCAGTGCCAAAAGAAGCACTGCAAAAAAGCATACGAATTTCTTCATAGTATTTCTCCTTTCTTTTTCGCCGCCTATCTGTTTTTCACCTTTCCCACCACCTGATAGGAGTAGGAGATACGCCGTATACCAAAGGGGGCGGCAAACCCCGTAGCATACATGCGATAGCTTTTAGACACCCACCCTTTGGTCCTCTCGTGCAGGGTCACACGTGCCTCTCCCCCGCCGCCAAAGGCAAAGCCTGAGAAATCCAGGTCGGAAAAATCCAGATCCCTGGCCCCATAGCTTAGGGGCTGGGTATCCACAGGATAGCTGCCGGGGTCAATGCCCACCTGGAAGGTAAAGGCACAGGTATCCTCCTTCAGCTCCACCACCGTGGTCTGCCTGAGGGTACGCTTGGTATAATTCGGCACCCCGCACACGTCCCCCAGGGTCTCAAAGCCACAGACCATGGCGTGGCCCCCATAGCTGTATTTGTGGGGGTCCTCTCTGTCCGTACAGGCGACGCACAGCTGTCCGTCCAGACAGCCCCAGAACAGCTTCTCCCCTGCACTCAGCAGGGCGGTGGGGGCAGAGAAGACGCCCCCCGTTCGCTGGGGCGTGGCAGAGAGCAGGTATAGATGCTCTCCGTCTTGGGTGTCCTCTACTGAAAAGAACACCTCTCTGCCTCGTGTATCTACCCCCTCCATCAGGGTGGGGTAGATCTCACCGTAGTCCTCTATGTCACAGCCACGGGGCAGCGCATCCCCCGAGGGGTGAAGCTTCAGGGGGGTTTCCACCCCCTGCCACAGCACCCTTACCTCCCCATCGTCGGGGTAGGCGGAGGCATACCGATACACGGGGATATCCCCCGTGTAGGCACCCACCCCCGTCAGGTGATACCACTCGTATTCCGGGTTTCCCTGCACCCGACAGGTGCGGCGGCTATCTGCCAGATACGCCTCCCCGGATGGGTACAGCAGCACCAGATACCCCTGCCACTGGGCAGCCAGGGGCAGACCTGCCTCCCCCTTCAGGGCGGCATCCACCAGAGAAGAGCGATGCACGATGCTTCGCTCCTCCGTCACCCCCTGCAGCGTCAGTGCCTCCAGCCCCTGAGCGGATAGGTATACGGGGTCGTCTATGAGGCTCAGTGCCACGCCCACGCATCCCCTGCCCGAGACGCTACAGCTTTTCACGTACACACGGGGCAATAGGTCCTCCCCCGTGTCCTGTCCCGTGTAATAGGTGACAGACCCACCGCCGTAGGGCTCCTCCCGTAGCACTGCCAGGTAGGAGGAGGTGGGCAGCAGCCCTCGAATGGGCATGTCCGACACCCCACACTGGAAATAGTTATACACCCCCACGTAGGCGGGATTGATCTGTCCCTCTCTGTCCCGTGAGGTGTAGAATACCGTATTTGGCAGGGCGGGATTTCCGCTAAAGAAAAATCTGCCGTCGTAGGCGGTGGCTAAGGTGCATCCCTCTACCGCCTCCCACACCGCACCCGAAAAGGAGGGGCTAACTGACAGGAAATCGTTCATCCCCTCCGTTTTGGCAAACCGTCTGGGGTCTAAGCGGTATTCGATCTCCAATACCCCGTCCCCCAGGCGCCCGCCGTCGGTGCATCTGACCAGCACGCCCCTCAGCTCCTCTGCCTCATATACCTCCGTCAGGCTGATGCCCTCTCCCTCTACGGGGGTACCGTCCAGCCGAACCTGACACAGCCCCGTGGCAGGGTCTAAGATAGGGAAATACCCCACCCGCAGGGGGTAGTCGCTCTCATATACCACCGTGGCACTCCCGTAGACACTGTTGCTCTCCTCAGCCACACTCAGGCTGTCTGCCATCTCCTCCTCGGTGCCGTGGTAATGCACCGTCAGGGGGGTATCGGTGGTAAAGTTGGATCTTTCGATCTCCCGAATCCCCCGCCCCAAAATCAAACGCTCCAGGGGACAGTGATGGAGGGCAGAACGCTTCACGCACTCAATGCTATCCGGCAGGGACAGGGTGGAGAGAGAGGTGCAGGAATAGAAGGCAGAGACCCCGACGGTCTGTACCCCCTCCCCGATATATACCTCGGTGATCTCGCTGTGGCCTTGGAACGCCTTCCAGCCAATTCCCGTCACCTGATATTCCTCCTGCCCGATCTGTGCCTTGCCACCGATATACAAAACGCCCTCCGGCACCTGCCCCTCGATACCCGCCACCTCACAGGTTCTCATCAGGGTATCCAGTACCCGATATCTAAGACCCGGGGTAGAATACGGGAAGGAGGTGATCACCCCCACGTTATATCGGCTGATGGCACGCTCAGACAGCAGGTTTCTCGCCTCGTAGGGCACCCCGTCCCAATAGGTGACGGGGGTATACCGATTGCATCCGGAGGAAAGCACCCAGCCCTCCTCCCCCCTCGTCAGGCACAGATACCGGGTACCGTCCATCAGGTACAGTCCCTCTCCCGTAGGCAGTGCCACCGATGGTGCCTCACGCAGCAGCTCTCCCTCCACAAGGGTGGGGGGCACCGAGAAGGCGTGGCGGTCAGTTTGGGAAAACTCTGCCACCCACACCCGCTGTCCTGCATGCACCACCAGCAGATCCTGCCCACGGGGACGCCACCGCCACATACCGTAGACGGTGTGGGGGAAGGTGTATAGCACCCTGCCCCCGGGGAAGCTCTCCAGTAGCTCTGACGCACCCAGGCTGGGATCACGCCACAAATTATCCAGGCGGGAGAAGCGATTTCCGCCCCTCTCCCCATCCCCTGTGGTGTCCAGCCCGCCAAATGCGTCCAGGTGCCTTTGATAGACACCTGCCTTTACACTTTCCTTCATCTTCTTTCCTCCTTACCAGCCATTGACCGTCGCCCAGGCAGTGGGCTGTATCACGGGGCGCTTTGCCAGCAGGGCAGAGTACATTTCTCTGTACTGTGCCAGATACTGCTGTGCCTTCTCGCCGTCCTCATCCAGCAGTAGGTAATACGCCACCAGCAGGGGCAATAGGCTTGCCTGCTCCTCTGGCATGGGGATCTCCGTGTCCCCCTCTGCCTCCTTTGGGATGTGGGGTGGCTTCTTCAGGTAGGACAGGCGATAGATGCCGCATTTGGTGGCGGGCAGGCTGAGATACCTGTCCTCCTCTATAAAAAATCCGCCACAAAGGGCGGTGTATCCACCCTCTGTCAGACGCAGGGGTAACCCTGCCGGGGTGGCAAAATCTGACGCCAGGCTCTCCAGATCATATCGCACATATCCGTCCTCTCCCTGCTCTGCCCCCACGAAGGGCGGGAAATGGGACAGAGTCACCTCCCCCCTGCGGGGGAGGGCTCCGTCGGTCAGGTTGAGGGCACGGAGGAGGGCGTCGTGAAAGGCGTCCTCTGCCGTATCGTCAATGTCCGAAAGCTCCGTGACGAACGCCAGATGGGCGGTTGCCTGTCTGCATTCATCTAAGGTCATAGTGCCTCCTTATGCCAGGGCGGATGCTCCGTCCACTGCGGTGGCGGAATCCACTGCCAGAAGGATATGCTTATAAGTACCGAAGCCTACGCCGAAACGGCATCTGCCGTTCCAGATGTAGTTGCCGGTGTGGTTATCACACCAATTGGTGACGGTGAGGGGCACACGGTTGAAGAACATGTTACCGCCCAGGCTCTTGTTTGCCTCACGGCTCATGACCATCACACGGTCGTCCTGGGTCTGCCAGTTAGGCATAATGATCACGTTCCAGTTGCCAAAGTGCAAATTGATGTCATTATAGCCGTTGCCGGTGGCACCCTCAGAGCCACATACCTTCTTGGCAATGCTCTCCGCCAGGGGGCGGTTGCCGGGCAGGATCAGGGTGTCTGCGGTATAGCCCAGCACCTCGCCGTTCTCGTCCTTCATATTTCTCAGCTTGGACGCCAGGTAAGAGAGAGACTCCTCAAATGCCTGGGTGGACAGCTGACGGTCACCGCCCGCAGTGGTGGTGCCGAAAATATCGCCCCAGAAGAAGTTAGACTGCTTACCGCTCGCCTTCCCGGCGCCCCAGCTGTGGGCAGAAGAGAACAGGGGCAGACCGTCGGGGGCGGTCAGGTCCAGGCTTGCCTTTGCAAAGGTGCCCTGAGAGAGGGTGCCGTTTGCCAGTGCATACTCACAGATCTTATGCTGGGTCTTGTAGTAGGCACGGGTGAAGTTTTCCGCACGGCGCTTTGCATCTGCCGCCACGCCGTAGGCGGCGTCCTCCATCATCTCTGCGGTGATGGTGAACTCCTTCATGAACTGGATATG
>JAZORW010000102.1:0-4389 GCA_045656805.1 Eubacteriales bacterium
AAGAGTATAAGGAAGAGAGGTAAGCATATGCCAATTCCAACACCCCATATTACCGCCCGGGCGGGAGACTTCGCCGAAACTGTCCTGATGCCGGGAGACCCCCTGCGCGCCAAAATGATTGCAGAAACCTATTTAGAAAACCCCAAAATGGTAAACTCTGTCCGTGCCGCCCTGGGCTATACGGGCACCTACCGTGGGAAGCCCGTATCTGTGATGGCGTCGGGCATGGGTATGCCCTCCATTGGCATTTATTCCTATGAACTATTTAATTTCTGGGGGGTGAAGCGGATCATCCGCGTGGGCTCCTGTGGCTCTCTGCATCCCGATCTGCATCTGAGGGATATCGTAATTGCCATGGGTGCCTGCACCAACAGCCGATATGCCGACCAATACCGCTTGCCGGGGACCTTTGCCCCCATTGCCACCTACTCTCTGGTGAAGCGTGCGGTGGAGGCCTGCGAAAAGCGGGGCCTGAACTTTGAGGTGGGAAACATTCTCTCCTCCGATACCTTCTATGACGACGCAGAGTCTGCTATGGAGTGGACGAAGATGGGCGTTTTAGGCGTAGAGATGGAGGCGGCAGCCCTGTATTGCAACGCCGCCAGAGCAGGAAAAGAGGCACTGTGCATCTGCTCTGTCAGCGATTCCTTTATCTACCCTGAGGAAAACAGCACGGCAGAGGAGCGGCAAAATTCTCTCTTAAATATGATCGAGGTAGCTCTGGAGCTGCTGTAAGATTTTCTTAATTCCCCGTGACACCGAAAGGAGAAAAGACATGAAAAAGATACTGCGTTTTGTGCCGCTGCTGGTTGTATCCACAGTTACCTTTTTGTGGTTTTTCTACGTAATTGGCAATCTGGAAGAAACGGATACCGCCGCCCTGGGGGCTGTGATCGGGTTGGTGGTCAGCCTGATTTTGATGCCCATACCCTCCCTGATACTGGGGGCGATTCCCTGCGGGTATTCGAAATATCTCTATGCACCTGTTGTGTTTCTTCTCTTCCTGGCGTGTATGCTTATTAGCCCCCTGACATTGGAGGCGGGCTGGATCCGTCTGGGACTGCTATTGGCTGGAGAGGCGCTGCTTTGCGTAGGCCTGGCTGATTTGGTCAGATATGCTATCACCAAACTGATTCGTTCTCTCAAGGGAACAAAAGAAGCCCCTCAAGAACTTGAGGAGCAGGAATAAAAATAAAACAGACTGCCCGTGGGCAGTCTGTTTTATGTAAGAAAGAGAATTACTGCTTAACCAGCTTCATGCCGTTGATCACGATGTAGCCGTCGCCCTTCTCGAAGGACAGGGTCTGCTCGGGATCTTCCAGCAGCATTTCCTCGTACTCGGCAACCTCTTCCTCAGTCATGGAATCGCCGTCAAAGGTCAGCTTAACGAAGGTCAGCTTAATAACCTCCTTGCCGTCTTCCTCAGTGATCTCATACTTGTAAACCTGTTTCATGGTTTCGTCGTCCTGAGTGGTGGTAACAGTTACCTTGCTACCAAAGAACTTGTACTCGGGGCCGTCTTCAACACCATCGATGGTGTAGGTACCGTTGGGTACGCCGCAAGAAGCCAGAAGCAGGAAGGTGGAAACCAGCAACAGGCAAGCCAGTGCAGTAGAGATAGCTCTCTTCATGATGATATTCTCCTCATAAATTTTGTTTTGTGGCTTTCACCACTGTGATAAGTATATCACTATGAGTTGAAAAATGCAACCTTTTATGTAAAAAAAGACAAAAAAATTTCATTTTTCCTTCATAAACTGTTAATTCCTTTAATAAAAACAGAAAAATTAAAAAACTGCGAAGAGGGTAAAATTCATTCCTCGCAGTTTTGTGCAAAAGGTTAAGAGAGGTCCCCGGGACCTTTGATCGTATGACGGCAAATGGGTCGCCATGCACATCCGCTGCATACGGAACGGTTACCCTCGTTTATGGGGGTAGCAGTGGCAACGCCCTCCTTCATTTGGGTGGCAATGTCACAAATTACCTCACGGATCTGCTCCAGCAGTTCATCAAACCTTTCCCCGGAATATACATATGCCGCGTCGCTGCCGTGAATTGCCCCGGAGGTCAGACGGCGAACGGGCAGGAAGACCCCGGAGGGGGTATCGTCCATGGCGAGCTGTACGTCCGGGTCGTCGCAGATCACGCCGCTGCGGTCGATGCCGT
This sequence comes from Eubacteriales bacterium, assembly GCA_045656805.1. Lineage (GTDB taxonomy): Bacteria > Bacillota > Clostridia > Oscillospirales > CAG-272 > UBA1740. The sequence goes on from JAZORW010000102.1 coordinate 2,167, forward strand.
CTCTGGCCAGATCCCAGAGGGTATCGGGGGCAATGGGCTGATCCACCGATGGGATGATGGAAAGAGAGGATAGGTACAGAATTCCTGCGGGCAGTAGTTCTCCGCCCTCACCCACGCCAAAGGCAGCACGGAATTTGGGCGCTTTCGTCAGCACCAGAGAGAAGAGGTACAGGGGCAGCTGTAAATTCTGCTTTTTCTCTATATCACCAGGTGAAAATTTCTTAGTACCTGTCTTATAGTCCACTACACGCACGTATACGTTATTACCCACGGCCAGCGTGTCCACACGGTCGATGGTACCCCACAGAGATACCTCTGTGCCGTCTGCAGTCTCGAATTTGAAGGACGGTGGGGAGGCAGGATTTTTAGCATCCCCGATCTTCAGCTCAAAATAGGCGGGCTCAAAGAGGCTGTGACGCATTTCCTCACACAGCTCTGCCACCACGGGCAGCACTGCCCGCTCCAGTCTGCGGATCAGGTGGCGGGTCTTGGGTCTGGCCAGCTCCTCCTTGGGCAGGGCAAAGGAGAGAACCTCCGGCAGTAGCTCTGCCACCAGTGCCTCTGCGGTTTCGGGGGGAAGATCGTGAATATTGAGAGATCTGTCCTTCACCGTTTTGCAGAACAGCTCCAGCAGGTGGTGGATCAGGTTACCCACGTTCAGAGAGTCAAATTCGGCACGTCTGGGCTCATTCAGCCTGAGAGTGTATTGGCAGAAATAGGACATAGGACAGCGGGCAAAGCTGTCGATGCGGCTCTGGGTCAGGGAGATACGGTCACCGGATAGTTGACCTGCGGTTTCCTTTTCCAGCTGCACGTCACGGTTGCACAGCGGCAGGGAAAGTGCCCTGACGGCACCCTGTGCCCGGGGATCGGAGAGAAGCAGGGTCTCCAGCGCCCTTTGATGGGTGGGGTCCTCACAGCGACCCAGCTGCTCCTTGGCAGCACCCAGGCTCCAGATCAGGGGCAATACCCCCTCGGCAGCAGGGCGACGGATGGGATAGTCGGCACCCAGAAGAGAACAGATGCGTTTCACAGTGTCAGAGGGGGCGGCAGCCTCCAGTGCCGTATTGGTACGGGACCACAGCACGGATACAGATCTCTTCCCCAAATTCATAGCACGCCAGAAGGCATATAACTCTCTTGCGGCACACTGATCCTTGCTTTCGCAGACAGGGAATTTTAGGTCAGAGAGGATTTCTCTCTCTCCTTCCGTAAAGGGGGCATCGTCTCTTGGGGGCGAGGGAAATTCTCCCTCGTTGACCCCGAGAAGATACACGTGGGAAATAGCAGAGGCACGGATCAGGGCTGCCTCACCCACCAGCACCTCGTCAAGGGCTGCGGGCAGCTTTCCCATATCCACCACCTCCAGCATCAGACCCAGAAGGGCAATGAATTCCTCCCCTGACATCACCGTATCCTGTAAGAGGTTAGAGAGGGTATCCAGGGCGTCACACAGGGTGTCCCACAGGTTTTCATAAATTTGGGCAAGATGCCCACCCTCGGCACTTCTCGCATCCAGCTGGTCGGGGAAGGAGAGGGACAGAAGGAAGGCGGTCAGGGCACACACGTGCTTCGGCACCGGGATGGGCTGGCGAATTGCCTCGCCCAGGGCGGTAAGGGGAGGCAGGAATTCCCCACGGGATTTATTGATTCGCATCAGCTTCTCAGCACTGTAGGCTCTGCGGCCCTCGTTATGTGCCTCGCCAAAGCCGTCGGGATCCATGTTCCAATCGTCCTCGTCATACCAACGACGCCCGTGGATATCCCAGGTTTCGGCATATAGCTCCAGCTCATCGGCAATAGGCTTTGGCACACCGCTGAACCCGCACTTCAGGTACGCTATTACGTCCTCCCGACGCCATCCGCCAATCAAAACCCCGTAGGCGGAGAAGATCATTTTCACCGCATCCAGTGACAGTGCGTTGGCAGAGGTGGAGAAGAAGCAGGGAATGCCGTTACGGCTCAGGGCAGAATCCAGGATCCCCTGGTAGGAGGATAGAGAGGAGCAGACCACAGCGAAATCCCGATAGCGACAGCCCTCGGTCTTCACACGGCGGAGAATATCTGCCGCCACCACGTCGCAGGCAACGGTGGGATCAATGGCTTCGATTAGGTGTAGACTATCGTCACTCTTACCGTCGTAGGGGGGCAGGGTAGCGTAGTCCATACGGTACAGCCTGTCCCGCACGTAGGACAGAGGGGTTTCCTCCCTATCACACGGCC
>JAZORW010000103.1:0-1203 GCA_045656805.1 Eubacteriales bacterium
GATACTTCATATAGGGTGAGCCCACCCCAAGAAGTCCCGTTTCCGCCGCCCATTTTACGGGGGCCTCGTCCCTCACTCCCCTGCCGCCCATGGAAATTATCATAGGCGAAGCAAAAGGAAGGTAGAGCATATCCCCCGAATGGGAGCAAAATGCGGACACTTCCGTATCGTCCTCCCTCTGCCAGATGCCCAGTCGGGTATCAAGGACCATAAGGCTCCATTCCCCACTGTCAAGGTCTTGAGCAGACAGGTAATACTTGTTAAGATTGGCTCCCGCCACTCCGCTACAAAATCTTGCAGAACCGAAGGATTGGGACACTTCTACCGGCAAAGAACCGTCGTATCCGCATACTCCCGTGGGAGAAAGGTAGTAAAGGACCTCGTTGACGGTGGCAAGACTCTTGTGACTTCCCGCCGCCACACCTCGGCAGGAGGTGGACTGTATCTGATAGGTGGCAGGGTAGGAGCCGTAGACCTTGTGAATGTAATTTTCCTTGAAGAATAAGGGAAAATCAAGGTGTGTGGCTGCCCCCGTAAAGGGTCCGTCAGAGCCGAGAGATGCGGCGTAGCTGTCGGTGGACACCCCTGCAAAGGAGTTCCAATTTTTGAAGTCACCCAGCTTTGAGGCGTAGATCTCGTTTACGGTGTTACCTTCACGGTCAAGCCCGTAGCGGCAGCCCCAAAGACGGTTTCCCGACTGGGTAACGAAGTCCATGTCCGGCATAAGCCTTGACACCCTTATCTCCTCGGTCTGGCTCAATGCCTCGTCTGTAACCCCCGTTACCACTATGTAGTCCTCCCCTTTATCCCAAATAACAAGGGTGGAATTAAGGTCTTGGAGAGCCTCGGGGGTAACTCCCTCTATCTTTACCCCGTCCTCCTTTTCAAAGGCCGCCCCGATACCCTTTGCTCCTATCCTGATATAGGTGGTGGCTATGCCTATCCACATATCGGAGGCGGAGGAATACTGGTTAAGGGTGTGGGGAGTTGCGGAGGTGTCTATCCAAAGGTCGAGATTTTCGGGCTCCTCGGGGGGAGTGTCCGAAAGGGTGGCGTCCTGGTAGGCCGAGCCGTCTATACGGCAGAGGGTAAAGGTCACCTCGCCCGTTGAGGAGTAGGTGGACTCTATATCCCCTCGCTGACTTATATTTGCGGTGTTGAGATACTTTTTATCGGGCAGGATTATTATGTAGGCGCCCATGG
>JAZORW010000104.1:0-12772 GCA_045656805.1 Eubacteriales bacterium
AAGCCCTCTCGGGTCCGATTCCCGATTGATTAAACAAAAAAATAAACACACCTAATGGTGTGTTTATTTTTTTGGTGACCCGTACGGGAATCGAACCCATGTTACAGCCGTGAAAGGGCCGTGTCTTAACCGCTTGACCAACGGGCCTGGTAGCGGCAGGCGGATGTGAACCAACGACCTGCCGGGTATGAACCGGATGCTCTAGCCAACTGAGCTATTCCGCCATGTACGCTTTAACGCTCATCAATTATAGCACGGTGGAGGGGGCTTGTCAAGATGTTTTTTTGCTTTTTTATTTAGGCAAAATAAAAGAGGCACGGGTGCATTTTTCTTGTGCTGATTGCGTAACTGATGGCACCTTCGCCCCGCTTTTTTGTTCATTTGGTCAGTATTGTGGGAGGAGGGGGAGAAATCTGCCGTTTACTATTGATTTTTTCAACTTTTTCTGCTATGATACATTTTAATATTAAAGAAGAAAGGATCGGCGTTTTCGCCACTCCAAAACCATGGAAAGAGTCTATAATTTCTCCGCAGGCCCCTCTACCCTCCCCCTGGAGGTACTTAAGAAAGCACAGGAGAGCCTCCTCTCTTACGGTAACAGCGGCATGTCCATCATGGAAATGTCCCACCGCTCCGCAGACTTTGAGGCTGTACGTGCAGGTGCTGAGCAGGCTATCCGCACCCTGATGAACGTGCCCGACAACTATAAGGTGCTGTTCATGCACGGCGGTGCTACCGGTCAGTTTGCCGCTATTCCCCTGAACCTGATGAACGGCTCCGGTAAGGCTGACTACGTTCTGTCCGGCGTCTTCTCCAAGAAGGCCAGTGCCGAGGCAAAGAAGTACGGTGACGTGGCTATCGCCGCCTCCTCCGCAGGTGCAAACTTTGCATTCATTCCCGCCACCACCCGTGAGTCCTTCCGTCCTGATGCAGACTACGTACACATCTGCTTCAACAACACCATTTACGGTACCCGCTTCCCCTATATCCCCGACACCGGTGATATTCCCCTGGTAGCAGATATGTCCTCCTGCATCGCATCCGAGCCCGTTGACGTTTCTAAGTTCGGCATGATCTATGCCGGCGCACAGAAGAACTTCGGTATCGCCGGTATGGCAGTTGTCATTATCCGTGAGGACCTGATTGGCAAGGCAAGAGAGAACACCCCCGCCATCCTGAACTATCAGCTGGCTGCCGAGAACGACTCTATGTACAACACTCCTCCCTGCTGGAGCATGTACATCACGAAGCTGGTATGCGAATGGCTGCTGGAGAATGGCGGTCTGGAGGCTGCCAAAGCTCGTAACGAGGCAAAGGCTGCCCTGCTGTACGACTACCTGGATCACCAGAACTTCTACACCGTGCCCGTAGACGTTGCATCCCGCTCTATCATGAACGTGGTATTCTGCACCGAGAATGCCGAGATGGATAAGCTGTTCGTCAGCGAGGCTGCAAAGGCTGGCCTGAAGAGCCTGAAGGGTCACAAGGCCGTTGGCGGCATTCGTGCCTCCATCTACAACGCTATGCCCATCGAGGGTGTAGAAAAGCTGGTCTCCTTCATGAAGCAGTTTGCTGCAGACCACAAGTAATCATTCGTCATAATTCCGAAAAGGACAGATGCGTTTTGTGCTTCTGTCCTATTTCTTTTTATCCCCGTCTATGGTATAATTACGTATACCCTTTTGGGTTTGCTTCAAACATTTGCTTCAAAGGAGATACCAATGGATATCATCAAGACCCTGGCAGCCGAGCTTGGCATCCGTGTCGAGCAGGTAGAAAACACCGTGGCCCTCATTGACGAGGGTAACACCATTCCCTTTATCGCCCGTTACCGTAAGGAGGTTACAGGCAGTCTGGATGACACTGCCCTCCGTGGTCTGGAGGACAGACTTAACTATCTCCGTAATATGGATAAGCGGCGTCAGGAGATCTCCGCCCTCATTGAGGGGCAGGACAAGCTGACCCCCGAAATTACCCTGGCACTGAACAATGCAAAGACCCTGGTAGAGCTGGAGGATATTTACCGCCCCTACCGCCCCAAGCGTACCACCCGTGCCTCCATCGCCCGTGACAGAGGGCTGGCCCCCCTGGCAGAGCTGATTTTTGAGCAGCGGGACGAATATACCCCCACCGTAGAGGAGGCCGCCCTGGAATTTATCAACCCCGAGAAGGGCGTAACCACCGCCGATGAGGCTCTGGCGGGTGCCTCTGACATTCTGGCAGAGGATATTGCCAACGATGCCGAGCACCGTAAGGCTCTCCGCGGCTTTATCATGCGTGAGGGTGTGATGACCGCCACCGCAGCCAAGGAGGAGGACTCGGTCTACAAGGATTATTATGATTTTTCTGAGCCTCTGCCCCGCCTGAAGGGGCACCGTGTGCTGGCTCTCAACCGCGGTGAGGCAGAGGAGTTTTTGAAGGTGAGCCTGAAGGTGCCCCAGGAGGCCGCCCTGGCTCTGCTCTGCTCCCGTGTGATCACCAACAGGCACTCCCCCGTTACTGCCTCTCTCACCGCCACCGTGGAGGATGCCTACACCCGTCTTTTGTTCCCCTCTCTTGAAAGAGAGATCCGCTCTGAGCTGTTCGACAGTGCCTGCGAGGGTGCCCTCACCGTATTCTCCGAAAACCTGAGAAACCTGCTTATGGTTGCCCCCCTGAAGGGCAAGACGGTTCTTGGCTATGACCCCGGCTTCCGTACCGGCTGTAAGCTGGCAGTGGTAGACAAGACTGGTAAGGTGCTGAAGACCGCAGTGATCTACCCCACCCTGCCCCGTCAGGATATTGAGCGCAGCCGCAGGACCGTGCTGGAGCTGATCCGCCGCTATGGCGTTGACGTGGTTGCCATCGGTAACGGCACCGCCTCCAGAGAAAGCGAGGCCTTCATTGCCGAAACTCTCCGCGAGATCACCGACAGGGACGTACGCTACACCATTGTCAGTGAGGCAGGCGCCTCTGTTTACTCTGCATCGAAATTGGGGGCTGAGGAATTCCCCGACTTTGACGTGACCGAGCGAAGCGCGGTCTCCATTGCCCGCCGTCTCCAGGACCCCCTGGCAGAGCTGGTAAAGATCGACCCCAAGGCCATAGGAGTGGGCCAGTATCAGCATGATATGAAGCAGGCACGCCTGAGTGAAGCCCTGGGTGGCGTGGTTGAGAGCTGTGTAAACATCGTGGGCGTGGACGTAAACACCGCCTCCTACTCTCTCCTCTCCTACATCGCAGGTATCAGCGGCACCGCCGCCAAGAATATCGTTGCCTACCGTGAGGCAAACGGTGAGTTCCAAAACCGCACCCAGATCCTGAAGGTGCCCAAGATCGGTGCTAAGGCATACGAGCAGTGCGCAGGCTTCCTCCGCATTCCCGCAGGACAGGAGATCCTGGATAACACCGGCGTGCACCCTGAGTCCTATCCCATCGCCCACGCCCTGCTGAAAAAGTTTAAGTATACCGAGGCAGACGTAGGTGGCGGCGGCATGACCCTGCTCAGACATCAGGCAGAAAAGGTAGGGCTGGAAAAATTAGCAGAGGAGCTGGGCTGTGGCGTGCCCACCCTCACCGATATTCTGGAGGAGCTGCAGAAGCCCGGCCGTGACGTCCGTGACAGTGCCCCTGCCCCCTGCCTCCGCACCGACGTTCTGGATATTAAGGATCTGAAGCCCGATATGCCCGTCACCGGCACGGTGAGAAACGTGGTGGACTTCGGCGTATTCGTGGATATCGGCGTGCATCACGACGGCCTGCTCCACATTTCTGAAATCTGCGACCGCTATATTAAGCATCCCTCTGAGGTGCTGAAGATCGGCGACGTGATCGAGTGCCGTGTCAAGAGCGTGGACCTGCAAAAGTGCCGTATCGGTCTGACCCGCCGCGGTATGAACAAATAATTCCCACCGTTCCTTTTTTTCTAATTTATTAAAGTTTCTTTTTGATATTTTCAGCAACCTTCGTACAAAATGCGAAGGTTGCTGTCATTTTGCACAATTTGCACAGGGAAACTTTGTCTTTCGGGTGGGTTTTCCAGGGGCGAAAAATCTGTTATAATTCTATATGTAATAAAAATATTTGGAGGATAATTATGTCCGGTCTTTCCCTGAAGCACATTTATAAGAAATACCCCGGCGGCGTAGTAGCCGTTTCCGACTTCTGCCTGGATATTAAGGATAAGGAGTTCATCATTTTCGTAGGTCCCTCCGGTTGTGGTAAGTCCACCACTCTGCGTATGATCGCAGGTCTGGAGGAAATCACCGAGGGTGAGCTGTACATCGGCGACCGTCTGGTTAACGACGTAGCACCTAAGGATAGAGATATCGCGATGGTGTTCCAGAACTACGCTCTGTACCCCCACATGACCGTATACGATAACATGGCATTCGGTCTGAAGCTGCGTAAGGTTCCCAAGGATGAGATTAAGCGCCGCGTAGAAGAGGCTGCCCGCATCCTGGATATCGGCCACCTGCTGGAAAGAAAGCCTAAGGCAATGTCCGGTGGTCAGAAGCAGCGTGTTGCACTGGGTCGTGCAATCGTTCGTAATCCTCAGGTGTTCCTGCTAGACGAGCCTCTGTCTAACCTGGACGCAAAGCTGCGTGCCAGCATGAGAACCGAGCTGACTAAGCTGCACCAGAAGGTTGGTACCACCTTTATCTACGTTACCCACGACCAGGTAGAGGCTATGACCATGGCTACCCGTATCGTAGTTATGAAGGACGGCTTCATTCAGCAGGTTGATACTCCTCAGAACCTGTATGACCTGCCCGTAAACAAGTTCGTTGCAGGCTTCATCGGTACTCCTCAGATGAACTTCATCGACGCTACCCTTACCAAGAAGGGCAACGATCTGTACCTGAACTTCGCAGGCAACTCCCTGAAGCTGCCTCGTGAAAAGGCCGGCAACCCCGCACTGAAGGAATACATCGACCAGACCGTTATCCTGGGTATCCGTCCCGAGTGCATCTCCGACGATGCAAACCTGGTGGCTACCTCCGACGGCGCTGTTATGGATTGCACCGTTGAGGTTACCGAGCTGATGGGCGCAGAGATCTACCTGTACCTGTCCTTCGAGGGCCGTGAGGACGTAATCGAGGAGGGCAAGAACGTAATCGCACGTGTACCTTCCCGCTCCGCTTCCCGCACCGGCGACCAGATCAAGGTTGCCCTGGATATGTCCCGTTGCCACATCTTTGACAAGGACACCGAGAAGTGCATCTGCCACTAATCTAACCAAAAGGACTGCCGCCTGGCAGTCCTTTTTCTTTTCCACCCTTCTTCCCTCTTACCTCTCCTTCACCCCCGCTTGCAACTGGCGACAAAATGTGATATGATAGATGCATAAAACGTTGGAGGGCTCTAAATGGAGAATTCCTTTATCAGCTTGATATACCCGGACGAGGCTAGCCGTGCCTACCACAGCCAGACAGAAAACCTGCCTCGCATATCTGAAAACGTGTGTGAAGAGCTGGGGCTAACCACCCTGCTGGAGCTAAAGAACGGCTCTCTTTGCGACTATTTCACGTCCGACCCCGCTGTCATTGCCTACCGCCAGAAGACCTTTGACGATCTGCGTCGTCTGCCCGTTCTGTCCCGTACCCTTGCCCACGTGGTGCCCATTTTGTGCGACATCACTGAGCTAAGACGCCTGGACCGCACCAGCAATATGAGCGTGGGGGAATCCTACCTCTATTCCTTTACGGAAATTGAGCTGTACGTCAGTGCGGTGGAAAACCTGCATGGGGGTCTATCCGAGCTGAAGGATCAGCTCACCTCCCCTGGATTTATCAGCCTTTGGAGCTTCGTTGACGAGCTGTGTCAGAGTGACTATTACAGGGAACTGAACGACCGCCTGAAGGAGCTGTCCCGTAGGGTCAGCGATATTCGCAGCATCACCGTTGGTATTAACCTGGACGGCCAATTCCGCCCCACCGAGGCGGGAGTGCTGTCTGTCAACAGTGAGCCCTTTAAGAGCGGCAAGGTGCTGGATAAGATTCTGCGCCTCAGCTTCCGCCAGGACGCACGCACCTGCATTGCTCCCCTGACCCCCCTGGATACGGGACGGGATTCTGAAAACCGCCGCGAGGCCCTGAACAGTGCCCTGCTGGGTGCCATGGAGGACGTATTCCACTCCTCTGTCAAGGCATGGCGGACCATTGCTGGTGCCTACGTGCTGGAGAAGACCGACTTCCTCCTCCGCCTGCTACCCGAAATTGAGTTTATCACCCGTGGTGCCGAGCTGGAGGCAAAGCTCCGCGAAAGCGGCAACCCCCTGTGCCTGCCCCAGCTGTGCCCCACCGAAGAAAAGGCGTTCTCTGCCACCTCCCTCTATAACCCCGACGTGGCACTGCGCATCTCTGAGCGTGTGGTGTGCAACGACCTGTCCTTTGACGAAAACGCCGGCATCTACGTTCTGACAGGCCCCAACCGTGGCGGTAAATCCGTCATCACCTGCGCCCTGGGTCTTGCCCAGGCTATGACCCAGCTGGGTCTGTGCGTGGGGGCAGAGAGCTGCCGTATTTCCCCCGCAGACGGCATCTTCACCCACTTCCCCGAGGGGGCAGAGGACACCATTGACAAGGGGCGACTGGGCGAAGAATGTGCCCGACTGAAGGAGGTCTTCTCCCAGGTCACCCCAAATAGCATGATCCTCTTAGACGAGTCCCTATCCTCCACCGGTGCCTATGAGGCATCCTATATTGCAGGAGAGATCCTGACGGGCTTTGCAGCCCTGGGGTGCCGTGGCATCTTCTCCACCCACCTGCATGATCTGGCTGCCGCCATTCCTGAGATCAACGCCCGTGCAAAGGCCGCCGGCGGCGTAGCCATCGACACCCTGGTGGCAGGCATTGAGGAGGGGCGCCGCTCCTTCCTGATCCTGCGGGCAAAGCCCGACGGAAAATCCTACGCCAAGGATATTGCCGACAAGTACGGCCTGTCCTTTGAGGAAATTCAGAAGACCACCAAAAGGTAAAAAACCATAAAAAGCCCCCTCTCACTTTGGGGGCTTTTTTCTTTATTTCAAGTTGCACGTGAGGGGCAAATATGGTATAATTAAAAAAGAAAAAATGAGAGAAGGAAAGCCATGAACCAGACCCTAGAGAAGCGTTATTTAGCCGTCAAAAGACGGCTTTTTGAGCTGGTGTACCGTCAGCGCCTAAACGATAGACAGTGCGAGGCCGTATTCTGTGCCAACGGACCCCTTTTGGTGCTGGCAGGGGCAGGTAGCGGTAAGACCACTGTCCTTGTTCGTCGTATTTCCTTCCTTCTGCGATATGGCAATGGCTACCACGACGACACCGTCCCCGTCGGGATCGACGAGGCGTACGTCGAGGCACTGGAGGGGGCGCTGAACGGGGGGCTGACCCCAAAAGAGATCGAGAGCCAGCTACTGCCCATGTTTGCCTCCGCCCCCTGTCCCCCCTGGGCACTATTGGCCATTACCTTTACCAATAAGGCCGCCCGTGAGATCAAGGAGCGACTGGCTCTGGAGCTGGGGGAAGAGGTTTCCACCCAGATCACCGCCGGCACCTTCCACTCTGTATGCGTGCGGTTCTTAAGACAGTGGGGAGAGCTGGTGGGCTACCGCCCGGGTTTTACCATTTACGACACCGACGATAAGAAGCGACTGGTGGCTTCCCTTATGAAGGAAATGAACATCAGCGACAAGGTGTTGCCTGTAAAAACCGTGTGCAACGCCATTTCTGCCTCTAAGGACAGGCTGATCGGCCCCGAGGAATACGCCACGGGCTCTAACCCCAGGGAGAAAGATATTCAAAGAATTTACAAGGCGTACAACACCCGCCTGATGGAATACAATGCCCTGGACTTTGACGATATTATCATGAAAACGGTAGAGCTGCTGGAGGAGCATGAGGAGGCCCGCAGCTACTACCACAAGAAGTTCCGCTACGTATGTGTGGACGAGTATCAGGACACCAACCCTGCCCAGTTCCGCCTGACCCAGCTGCTCTCCGCCGGCTCCCGTAACCTGATGGTGGTGGGAGATGACGACCAGTCCATCTACCGCTTCCGCGGTGCCACGGTGGAAAACATTCTGTCCTTTGACAAGGTGTACCCCGATTGCACCACCCTGAAGCTGGAGCAGAACTACCGCTCTACTAAGCATATTCTGGCCGCCGCCAATGCGGTGATCACCAATAACCCCGATCGTCACCACAAGGAGCTGTGGTGCGATGCCCCCCAGGGGGAGAAGCTACATCTAAAAAAGTGCGAGGATCAGAACGGAGAGGCAAAGTACATCATCGACACCCTCACCGCCAAAAAGGTACAGAAGGATCGCCACTGGCGTGACTTTGCTGTGCTGTACCGTGTGAACGAAATGGCACGGGTGCTGGAGTCCGCCTTTGCCAAAAGTGGTATCCCCTACCGCGTACTGGGTAGCCAGCGGTTCTATGACCGTAAGGAAATCCGTGACATGGTGGCATACCTGTATATGATCCTGAACCCCGCCGATGACGGACGGCTGAAGCGGATCGTCAACGAGCCTAAGCGAGGCATCGGCGACACCACCCTGAGGGCCGTGGAGGAGATCGCCCACGAAACGGGCACCTCTATGTATCGCATTATGCAGGAGGCAGGAAGCTACACCGCCCTTGCCCGTTCCGCGGGCAAGCTGACTGAATTCACACGGCTGCTGGATACCCTCCGAGAGGAAAATCTTACGGTCAGCGACCTGCTGGAGCAGCTATATATCCGCACGGGCTACCGTGATGCCCTGGTGGCAGGTGGGGAAGTAGAAAAGCCCCGCATGGACGCTATTGAAGAGTTTGTCACCGCCGCCAAGGATTATGAGGAACGCAGCGAGGAGCCGTCTCTTCTTGGCTTCATGGAGGAAATCGCCCTGGTAGCAGACGTAGATAAATACGATCCCGATGCCGACGCCGTGGTGCTGATGACCATCCATTCCGCCAAGGGTCTGGAATTCCCCGTGGTCTTCCTGCCCGGTATGGAGGAGGGTGTATTCCCCGGCCACCAGGCCCAGGAAAATCACCAGGAAATGAGCGAGGAAAGGCGTCTTGCCTACGTGGCCATCACCCGTGCCAAGGAGGAGATCTACCTCTCCTACACCGCAGAGAGAATGCTCTACGGCCGCACCTCACCCAATCCCCCCTCCCGCTTCGTATCCAGGGAAATTCCCAAAGAGCTTCTGAACGTAGACAGCTTCTTTGAGCCTAAGATCCCCCGTCCCTCCCCCTGGGGTGCCCCCCGCACGAGCCCTTATGCCAAGCGGGGCCCCGACAAGACAGAGCTGTATTCCCCCGTTGCCACAGCACCTAAGCCTGCCCGCACCCCCTCTTCCTTTGGGGTGCAGAGAATTCCCGTAGGCAGCCGTGTATCCCATCCCCTCTTCGGGGAGGGCACCGTCACCGCCCTGCGTGATATGGGTGGCGATATTCTCTATAACGTCACCTTTGATAAGGTGGGGGAGAAAAAGCTGATGGCAACCTATGCGAAACTAAAGAAACTATAAAAAAGAAGAACTGCCACGGCGTGGCAGTTCTTTCTCTTTTCTATGTAGGTTATTTCAGGGCCTTAGGAATATTCCACTTAAAGATGGTAGCCATCATACGCAGAGCAAAGGTGGTAAAGGAGCCTACCAGCACCGCCACAGGCTCGATAACCCCCAGCTGTGCCATCAGGTAATACATGGCCGCACCCGACAGGGCTGCCAGTGCGTAAATACGCTTCTTCAGCACAAAGGGGATCTCCCCCAGCAGTACGTCACGGATCATACCGCCGCCCACACCGGTGATGGTTGCCAGCGCCAGGGCTAAGAAGGCGTTACACTCCTCCCCCATATAGGTCATAACCAGACCCGTGCTGGTGGCAACGAAGACGGATAGGCCCAGGGCGTCCACCACGTTATTGACCCGTTCGATCATTACTTCCTTCTCGCAGAACTTCTGCTGCATAATACGGGCGATAATAAATACCACCACTGCCGTAACGGCAGCTACCCCTGCCAGCCAGAAGTAGAAGGGATCGCAGAACAGCAGAGGGGGCGTGTTGCCCATGAGCAGATCACGCATCACACCGCCGCCAAAGGCAGTGAATTCTGCCATCAGGATCACACCGAACAGGTCCACCCGATGGTCGATGGCCACGATGGCACCCGTCACCGCAAAGGCAACCACGCCCATGACACTAATAATTTGAATAATCAGCACGTCAGTAGCCTCCTATTAAATACTCGTGCCCATTCCCTTGGGCAGATCGGCATATAAATACAGAGAACCGCAGATCAGAGTAGGCAGTCCCAGCCCCTTGGCATAGGCAACGGCATCCGCAAGAGTGGGCAGGGCGGTGCCGTGAATACCGCCGCCTTCCGCCAGCCTTAGTAGCTCCTCTGCCCCCATGGCACGGGGATTATTCTGCACGGTGGTGAAAACAAACTTAGTGGGTCGCTCCGAGAGCATTTTTAGAGAGGGCAATACCTCTTTATCCGCCATGCAGGCAAAAATACACACACGGGGCGTGTTAGTGCCCCAATAGCGGTCAAGGGAGGCCAGCAGGGCACGGATGCCGTGGGGATTGTGTCCCCCATCGTAAACCATCAGGGGATCTTTAGATAATACCTCCATGCGGGCAGGGTGCTTTGCATAGGTCACACCACACTGGGCATCGTAAATATCCACGCCCATCACCTTGGCACACTCCAGTGCCACGAAGGCGTTTTCGATCTGGTGGATGCCCGCCAGTCCGCTGCGAATATCGCCGTAGCCGGGGAAATAGAACGCCTCCTGCATGCCGTAGTGTCGCTTGGCGGGGGGCGGGTCGGCAAAGATCACCCGGCAGCCTTTTTTCTCGGCTTCCTCTAAAATCACGCCCTTTACGGCTTCACTTTGAGGGGCACTGACCAGAGTGTGGGTCACACACCCCTCCTTCAGGATGCCGCACTTGGTACGGGCGATCTCCTCTGTGGTATTGCCAAGATAAGTGGTATGATCTAAATCGATGCCTGTCAAAACACACAGATAAGGACGGGTGATCACGTTGGTGGCGTCATAGGCGCCTCCCATGCCCACCTCTAAGATCACAATATCACACGCCATACGTGCAAAATAGGTAAAGGCGGCGGCTGTCCACACCTCAAATTGGCTGGGGATCTCTCCCAGTGCCTCCTTAGTGGCGTGGGCGATTTTCTCCATCTCCCCCAGCAGGGGGGTCAGCTCCTGGTCGGATATGGGAGTGCCGTTTACGGTGATCCGCTCGTTTACCCGCACCAGATTGGGGGAGGTGTATTTCCCCACCCGCTTCCCCGCGTGGCACAGAATCCCGTCAAGAAAGGCAGCCACAGATCCCTTACCGTTGGTGCCCGCAATATGAATGCAGTTCAGGCTCTCCTGGGGGTTCCCCAGCCGTGCCATCATATCCTGCATACGCTCCAGCCCCAGTCGGGGATGAGCCTGAAAGCTATTGGCATAGCCCTGAAAATCAGACATGTTGCTCCTTTCGCATACGCCCCAGTCTGGGGAATAGGCTCTTATCAAAGACTACCAGTGTCACAGACCGAATAGCCACGTTTACCACTGCATTAATGCTTCGGGTGGTAAGTGCCACCCCCCATGTGTATCCAAATGCACCGAAAAAGATAATTGCCATCATCAGTGCATCCAGTAGCACCCCTGTCAGCAGCTGGCAGGACAGGATGCGTCTGTGACCGATGCTCTCCCCATCGGGTTTATGCATAAACATACCGAACACCACACCCATCAGCACCTTTTCCAAGGTGATAAAGGGGTTGATGCCCGTAGTTATGGCTGCACCCAAGAGGTCTGCCGCCCCATAGGAGACACCTGCCCACAGGGGCCCGTATAAATAGGCCACCAGGGCCATGGGTAGAAAGCTGAATTCCACCCGCCAGATGCCGTCCTGGGGGAATCCCAGCACACGGCACAGCACGATGGCGGCGGCCACCAGCACACCGCATATACACACACGGCGCAGACGCTCTCTGGCCACACTATTTTGTTTTTGCATATAAAAAGCCTCCTGTAAACAAAATGTACCCTTTGTCTACATAAGAGGCGTCTCGTATGTAAGCAGCGGGATGCGGAACATATATCGCGGCTGACGCACTTCGTCCGACAGACAACTCCCCGTCCTGTCGGCACTGCCACCCTATGGGTGAACGCATATGTCCTACTCTGTTTTGGTCGAATTTACTTTATCACACGCGCACCCGTATGTCAAGGCTTTTTCCGCTTTTTCTTGCCCTTTTTGAACAGGAGGGGGCGACTTTCAAAGAGGTGCCGAAAAAACGGCACCTCCCGAAAGTGCTATCAGTGGTTGTCCTGCTGGTTGTTCTGCTGGTTGTTCTGCTGGTTGTTCTGCTGGTTTTTGTTCTGCTGGTTCTTCTGCTGGTTCTTCTGCTGATTCTTCTGCTGATTCTTCTGCTGGTTCTGCTCCTGCTGATTCTTCTGCTGATTTTTGTTCTGCTGATTCTGCTGGTAATCCATCTTTTTTCTCCTCCTCTCCGGGATTTCCGTGAAACCACGGTCTGCCCTTAGATTTCCCCGGGGCATACTTTTTATTCCCGGCAAAAAGGGGGCTTATTGATTTTTTTATAAAAAGATGGTAAAATGAATGCAAAGAAACGTTTGGAGGACAAATATGCCTACTACCATTGGAATCGACGTGGGTGGCTCCACCACCAAAATCGTTGGTTTTCGCCGGAACGCGAAGGGGGAGAGAGAGCTGATCAGCCCCCAGTTCGTACGTGCCACCGACCCCCTGACCTCTCTGTATGGTGCTTTTGGTAAGT
>JAZORW010000105.1:0-4275 GCA_045656805.1 Eubacteriales bacterium
CCTGATTTTGATCCTGACCCTGCTGTTTACCCTGCCCGTCATGACCGTATGGGCAAACGAGGCAGATGACGGTGTGCAGGCAACCCCCGGGGCTGCCACCGCACCTGAGATGCCCGTAAAGGGTGAGCTGTCTGTATGGGATGGCTCTACCTCCACCCGCCCCACACAGGAGGATACGGACGGTGCTATTCTGATTACCTCTGCTGCAGAATTCCACTGGTACTATCGCAACCTGGAGGCCACCAACCCTCTGCTGACCTACCGTCTGGCTACCAGCATTGACGTGTCCAATATGGGACTGGGTCGTACTACTGACGGCAAGAAGGGGCTTTCCCTGGCCTTCAACGGCCACCTGGACGGTGACGGCTATGCCCTGGTGGGTCTGACCATCACAGCCCCCGGCAGCTCCAGTGCCTATTTGTTCGGCACCGTAACGGGCGTGATCGAAAACCTGAATATTCTGGACTTCTCCATAACGGGAGGCACCACCTACACCGCCTCTCTGTTTAAGGAGGTCGTGGGCGAGAGTGCCGCTATCAGAAACTGCTATTTCAGCGGTTCTGCTGCCTTCGCCGGCAATAACTACGGCTCCGGCACGGCAAGCGCCGTGGTGGCAGGTGCCCTGAGAGACGGTGCTACCCTGGAGAAAATTACCGTAGTGGGTGAGATGACCCGTACCTCTGACGCGGGCGGTGTATCCGTCTTCTGCGGAAACGTGTACAGTGCCACTTCTGCCGCACCCTCTACCCTCCGCGACTGTACCAACTACATGAGCATTTCCTCCGACACCTATGGCGGAACTGCTGCCGTGTTCGTATGTGCCAGCTATTTTAAGAGCAACGCCAGTGCAGGCTTCCGTATGTACGGCTGTACCAACTACGGTAACATCACCCTGCCCCACGGTCAGTATATCGGCGTCTTCGTTGCCGCAATGCAGAAGACCAGGCTCCTGACCATGGAGAGCTGTGCAAACTACGGTAACATCACCGTCACGGGTGACGCCACCGTCAGCACCCCCGCAAACACCAAGGCAGTGGGCGGCTTCATCGCACGCATCGGCGACTCGAACACCACCACCGCCAACTATTCCTTTGACAACCTGCAGAACTACGGTAATATCTCTGCACCCCAGGCAAATGCCGTGGGCGGTCTGATAGGACATCTGGACGGATGCCATCTGCGTAGCGATATGACCAATACCGCCAACCACGGTAACGTCACCGGCGGTAATTACGTAGGCGGCTTCTTCGGCTATAACGCAGGTATCGGTGCCAGTAAGTTCACGGGATACCTGAACGTCCTGAACGGTGCAAACTACGGCGACGTCACCGCTACCCTGGGACAGGCAGGCGGCCATTCCGGCTACGCCATTATCTCCTATCGTGTTTCGGCTGCCGATAAAACGCTGACCCTGGAAAACTGTGTTTTCACGGGTGACGTAAAGGGCGTTACCTACGCAGGCGGTCTTATGGGCCAGTGGCACAGCGGACACTGGACCGCCACCGTTCACGAAATCGTTATGACAGGCTGTGTCTTCGGTGGCACTGTCGCAGTAGACGAGGGTGGCACTGCCGCATCTCTTATTGCAAAGAGCAACCTGTATAAGGAAGGTGACAATAACCGCATCAACCTTACCCTCACCGACTCTTACTTTGCCGCATCCGAGTTGCCCACCTACTACACCGGCGGCGAGACCCCCGCGGCTGTGACCGTGGCTCTGCCCGCCCTGACCACCCAGCTCACCGACGGCACTATGGTGTCTAAGATGAACGAACTGGCGGTTTCCCACAATCAGGTAGAGGACGCTGTCCTGTACCGCAAGTGGATGGCACTTGGCTCTGACCCCTACGTGGTATTCTTTGAAAATCTGGCGGATATTAAGGAGCCTGCCTCCCTGAACAGAGTCTATAACGGTCAGCCCTCTGAGGTAAGCTATACCGTTAAGTCTGCCACCGTTTCCTCTGTGAACGTTGCGTGGTACGCTGTTAACGGTGCCCAGGAGACCCTGCTGACCGAGGCACCTGTGAACGCAGGCACCTACCGTGTAAAGCTGATCCCCCTGGATGCACAGGGCACCCCCATTCCCCTGGAGGAGCCTATCCAGGCAGATTTCACCATCTCTAAGGCTACGCCTGAGCTGCAGATCACTGCTGCCGGCTGTAACGTAGACGGCAAGACCCTGACCACCACCTTTACGGGCAATGCCTTCGAATTCTCCGCCGCCCTGAAGGGCATCGGCGAGGAGCTGGCAACCGCCACCGTAACCACCGCCGTCAGCGGTGCAGGCACCACTGCCCTGGAGCCCGGCTCCTACACTGTGGCATTCACCTGGGCAGGCAATGAGAATTACGTCGCTGTTAGCGAGGAATACACCCTGACCATTGCCAAGGCACAGGTATCCTACCCCGAAAATCTCTGGAATACCGACGCTCTCACCGGTCTGAAGTTCAACGGTACAGAGCAGTCTGTATACCTGGCAGGGGACCTGTCCCTCTTCGACGTGGTTTACTCCGGTGACGTTACCACCACCGCAGTGACCCCCGAGGGTACCTACCTGACCGCCACCGCTACCCTGACCCTGAAGGAGCCCTCCCGCTACGAGCTGGTAGGCGAGGCGCCCACCTATTCTCTGACGTGGAGAATGGAGAAGGGCGACGTTACCCTCCGCCTGGAGGACGCCCAGGGCAACCCCTTCGACCCCAACGGTCTGATCTTCAACGGTGTGTCCACGGACTACGTGGTTGCAGCCTATAACAGCCAGGGCACCAAGATCGCCGAGGTAGGCACCATCACCGTCCTGAATGCAGGCGAGTATTCTCAGTCCTACACCTTTGGTGGCAATGCAAACTATAATGCCACTACCCTGACCGTCTCCTTCACCGTTTCCCCTGCCGTCATTGATATGACCGTAGGCAGTGTGGGCGGCGACTACACCGGCACTCCCGTTGCTAACCCCACCGTCACCTACGACGCAGGCGACTACGTGTGGGAGGAAACCCAATTTGTTTGGGAGGAGAATGTCAACGGTGAATGGATCCCCCTGACCCAGGCGCCCACCAACGCAGGCTCCTACCGTGTCACCGTCACCATCGTGACAGAAGACGGCAATATGGGCAATACCCAGACGGTGGACTTCACCATCCATAAGGTAACCCCCTCCTTCCAGTGGAACAACGGCCACCTGACTCAGGTGAACGGAACCACCGTTTCTACCATCTACAATAGCGACAGCGTAGAGGTATTCTACATCACCAACACCGACGGCACCGTCACCGTTACCTACAACACTCCGTCTGCTATTTTGTCTGTTGCCCCCTCTCAGACAGGCACCTACACCGTAGTGGTCAGCATGGCAGAGGGTCAGAACTACCTCTCCCGTGAAGAATCCATCACCCTGGTGATCAAGCCCATCGAGATCCCCATGGAGGAGGCACTGTGGACCTACACCACCCCCTTCACCTATAACGGTACCCAGCACACCGTTTCCCTGGATCCCCAGTTCATTGCCAAGTTCGGCAGCTATCTGGAGATCGCATATACCGAAAATGAGTACGGGGCAGTAGGCACCTACTTTGCCACCGTTTCCCTCCACCTGAAGAACACCTCCGACATTGTGTTCGTTCTGTCCGACGGAACCACTACCGCCGACGACCAGGTGCTGGAGCTGGCATGGAAGGTTGAGAAGGCTACCCCCACCCTGGATGGCATCTCCTTCACCGGTACTGACCTGTACTATAACGGTCAGGCACAGACCCCCACTCTTAGCGGCGTGCCCGCATATATGGAGTACGTTCTGACCTACCTGGATGCAAACGGTGATCCCATTTCCGCCTCTGAGGTGATCTATGCAGGCGACTACACCATTGTTGCTACCTTCTCTATCAAATCAGACGTGGCAAGTAACTATAACGCCTTCGCACAGAATGCACTTCAGCAGGAATTTACCATTGCCCGTGCAAACGCAAGCTTCAATATTGAGGGCAACACCCTGGTTACCTTCTCCGGTAACGCCTTCGGCCTCACCGCTACCCTCACCGGTAACGGTACCCAGTTCGGCTCTGAGTACTACGAGCTGGTAATCACCGATGAGAACGGAAACGTGGTTTCTCCCGCAGACGTTAAGAACGTAGGCACCTACACCTTCACCTACACCGTTACCGACACCGATAACCTGATGGAGGCTGAGGCTGAGGAAACCATCACCGTACAGAAGGATACCTATTCCAAGAGCTTCTTCACCGTTATGGGTAGCACCACCGTGGTATATGACGGTGA
>JAZORW010000106.1:0-9996 GCA_045656805.1 Eubacteriales bacterium
ACCAAAGGTCTCGCACAGAGAAGCCTTTGCATCGGGGATAGAGTCTGCCCCCTTAATAATGGCGATTACTTCATCAATATGATCGATGGCTATTTTATAGCCCTCGAAGATATGCATTTCCTTCATTGCCTTATCCAGCTCGTAGCGGGTGCGGTTCTCCACCACACTCTTCTGGTGGGCAATATAGTGGTCCAGGATCTGGGGCAGGGACAGCACCTTAGGCTCGCCGTCCACCAGTGCCAGCATGTTAATGCCGCAGGTGTCCTGTAGCTGGGTGTACTTATACAGCTGGTTGAGGATGACCTCACCGCTGGCGTCTCTGCGGTATTCCACCACGATTCTCATGCCGCCGCGGCCGGACTCATCACGCAGACCGGTGATGCCCTCGATCTTCTTATCCTTTACCAGGTCCGCCATAGCGGTGATCAGCTGGCTCTTATTGACCATATAGGGGATCTCGGTGACGATGATGCGATGCTTATCCTCTTCGATGGTAGCCTTTGCACGCACGTACACCTTACCTCTACCGGTGCTGTAGGCAGAGTACAGCCCCGCAGAGCCGTAGATGATACCTCTGGTGGGGAAGTCGGGGCCCTTGATGTGCTGCATCAGGTCAGCCACAGAGCATTCGGGGTTATCCATACGGTAGATGGTGCCGTCAATGACCTCGCCCAGGTTGTGGGGAGGAATGTTGGTTGCCATACCTACGGCGATACCCACAGAGCCGTTTACCAGAATGTTAGGAAAACGGGAGGGCAGCACGGTAGGCTCGTCACGGGTGTTATCAAAGTTGCGGCTCATGGGAACCACGTTCTTCTCAATATCCCGCATCATTTCGTCTGCCAGACGGGAGAGACGCGCCTCGGTGTAACGGTATGCGGCGGCGCCGTCACCGTCCACGTTACCGAAGTTACCGTGACCCTCTACCAGGGGGCAACGGTAGGAGAAGGGCTGTGCCATACGTACCATGGTCTGATACACAGCCACGTCACCGTGGGGATGGTACCGACCCAGCACGTTACCAACGGTGGTAGCGGACTTACGGAAGGGCTTATCGTAGGTCAGATGGTCCTCATGCATTGCATACAGGATTCTTCTCTGACCGGGCTTCATACCGTCGCGCACGTCGGGCAGGGCACGGCTGGTGATAACCGACATGGAATACTCGATAAAGGAGTTCTTTACCTCATTCTCCATGATGCGGCTCTCTATTTTCTGATTTTCTATCAGCTCCTCAAGGGAAACTGCGTTTTCTTCTCTCTCTTGCATCTCTTAATTCCTTATATATCAAGATTGGTGGCAAACTTTGCGTTCTTCTCAATAAACTCACGTCTGGGCTCTACCTGGTCACCCATCAGCAGGGAGAATACGGCATCACAGGCCATGGCGTCACCGATATCCACCTTCAGCAGGGTACGGTGTGCGGGGTCCATGGTGGTTTCCCACAGCTGTTCTGCGTCCATTTCACCAAGACCCTTATATCTCTCTGCCTCAGCATTTCCGCCAAACTCGTCACGGATGATCTGATCCTTTTCCTCTTCACGGAAGGCGTAGCGAATATTCTTACCGCGTCTGTGGATCTTATAGAGGGGAGGCTGGGCGAGGAACACGTGGCCCTCTTCGATCAGCCGCTTCATGTGGCGGAAGAAGAAGGTGAGCAGCAGGATCTGAATGTGAGAACCGTCTACGTCCGCATCCGCCATAATAATGATCTTACCGTAGCGGAGCTTCTCAATATCAAACTCATCACCAATACCGCAGCCCAGTGCCTGAATGATAGGAATCAGGGAAACGTTGGAATACACCTTGTCCATACGGCTCTTCTCAACGTTCAGCACCTTACCGCGGAGAGGCAGGATCGCCTGGAAGCGAGAATCACGGCCGTCCTTTGCAGAACCGCCTGCGGAATCTCCCTCTACCAGATACAGCTCAGTCAGCTCGGTTCTTCTCTCCTGACAGTCAGCCAGCTTACCGGGCAGGGTAGAGCCCTCCAGCACGTTCTTTCTGCGGGTCAGCTCTCTTGCCTTTCTTGCCGCCTCACGGGCACGGTTGGCGGTCATTGCCTTCTCCAGCACGATCTTACCCACAGAGGGGTTTTCCTCTAAAAATTCTGCCAGCTTCTTGGTCACGGTAGAGTCAACCAGGGTACGGATCTCAGAGTTACCCAGCTTTGCCTTGGTCTGGCTCTCGAACTGTGCATCCTCCAGCTTTACACTGATTACGGCGGTGAGACCTTCACGTACGTCTTCACCCGACAGGCTCTTGTCTGCCTCCTTGAGAATGCCCATACGCTTACCGTAGTCGTTCAGCACCTTGGTCAGGGCCGCCTTAAAGCCGGTCTCGTGGGTACCGCCCTCAATAGTTGCCATGTTGTTAGCAAAGGAAACGATGCTCTCGTTATAGGTATCGTTATACTGCATTGCCACCTCAGCAATAGAGCCGTTCAGCTCACCCCGCATATAAATGACCTGGGGATGGAGCATAGCACAGTGCTTATTGGCGTTGATATACTCAACAAAGCTGGTCAGACCCCCTTCAAAGTGGAGGATCTCCTCTCTTTCCTTACCCTCACGCAGGTCGATCAGCTCAATTCTCACGCCTGCATTCAGGAAGGACTGCTCTCTCATACGGGTGAGCAGGATCTCGTAGTCAAATACCACCTCTTCAAAGATAGTGGGGTCAGGCTTAAAGGTAACGGTGACACCGTGCTCCTCCGTATCGCCAATGCAGGCAAAGGGACGGGCAACGTTGCCTCTCTCAAACCTCTCGGAATAAATATGACCGTCTCTGTGGTTGGTAACCTCCATCCACTCGGATAGAGCATTGGCAACAGAGGCACCTACACCGTGCAGACCCCCCGCCATCTTATATCCGCCGCCGCCAAACTTACCGCCTGCGTGCAGCTTGGTATAAATGACCTCCAGGGTGGGCTGTCCCGTCTTTTCATTGATACCCGAGGGAATGCCTCGGCCGTTATCCTTAACGGTGACAGAATTATCCTGGTGCAATTCAATACGAATGGTGGTACAGCCACCGTTCATTACCTCGTCGATAGAGTTGTCCACGATCTCATATACCAGGTGGTGCAGACCCCTGATAGAGGTGGTACCGATATACATACCGGGACGCTTTCTGACTGCCTCCAGTCCTTCCAGTACCTGAATTTGGCTATCGCCGTAGGACGCTGCCGCTTCTTGCTGTTTGATGTCTTCCATAATTTACTCCTCTGCCAGGTGGATTGGTGTGTTGATGCGTGCCTTCAGACCGGGGGTGGAAATGCGGGAAAGATATACCTCCCCCGTGGCACATACGAGAAAGGATCTGGGCAGGTCGCTGTCAGAATAGCTGACTCTGCCTTCCTTTTGCTTTTTGTTTAAAAAGTCTCTGCCGGATGCAGTATTCGATACCGCATCAATATCAAAGATACCTATAATTTGCTTTTTTTGGAGGGTCTTACCGTTACCGATATGGAGTATCATATCTGCCCCCCTGTACGTAAATTCTGTTAAAGTCGCCCTTTGCCTCCTCGCAGGAGGAAAGGATCAGCTGTCTATCCCCGGATAGCCCCAGCACGTAGTCACGGCGGGCATTATCCAGCTCACTTAAGACGTCATCAAAGAGATATACGGGATATTCCCCGGTTTTTTCTCTTACGTACTCTCCCTCCGCCAGCTTCAGCGCCAGCACCAGGGATCTTTGCTGTCCCTGGGAGGCAAAGGTTTTTGCACTCTTGCCATTCAGAAGAATTTCTATATCGTCACGGTGGATCCCCCATAGGGTAAAGCCTGCACCTATCTCCCTCTGGGAATTTTCGGTCAGCTTCTTTTTATATTCACTTTCCGCCAGCACTCTATCCGTTTCCTCTGTATCAGAGAGATAGAGCAGGTCTATTTCTTCTCTTTTCCCTGTCATATCAAAGAGAATCTCTTTTGCATGGGGTAAGATCCCACACATATATTCTTTTCTCTTAATATTGAGGTGAGAGGATAGCTCAGCCAGCTTCACAGACCAGGCATACAGCTCCTGGGGGTCGAAATACCCACCCTTTTGGGCTTGCTTTAACAGACAATTTCGATTTTCTAAAACCTTATTATATTCTGTGTAGTACCCTACGTAGGTGGGGTCCAGCTGGGAGATACCCACGTTCAGAAACTCGCGGCGGAGGTTGGGACCCTCTTTTACTATCTGTAAATGCTCCGGATGAAACATCACAGCCCGAAAATGCCCCAGCATATCTGCAACACGGTCTATTTTAATGCCGTTCAGCTCTCGACGGCGGATACCGCCGCCAAAGGCGGCACTCAGCTTCTTTTTTCTATTTTCGCTAATATAGGTAACCGACAGAGAATAAGCATTTTCGCCAAAGCGGATCATATCCTTATCCGTCGCCCCACGGAAGCTCTTTCCACGGGCAAAATAGTAGATCCCCTCCAGGGCGTTGGTCTTCCCCTGGGCATTTTCCCCTGAAAGAAGATTTACCCCCTGGGTAAAATAAATTTTGCAGGACTCTATATTGCGAAAATTGGTAGCTTCAAAGGTTGTTAGATACATTCCTTATTCACTCATGCGTACAGGCATGATCATGTAGAAATACTTGTCCTCGGTGTTCTTATTCTGAATAATCACAGCCTGATTGGAGTTACGGAACGCCATGTGGATCTCTTCATCCCCGCAGGCACGGATGTTATTGATCAGATAACGGCAGTTAAAGCCTATCACCAGATTTTCACCCTCCTGAATACAGGGAATTTCATCGTATACCTTACCGGTAGAGGAGGAAGAGGTCAGGCACAGAATGCCGTCTCTAATCTCCAGTTTTACGTAATTTCTGCCGCTGCCCTGGCTCTTCTCGTCTGCCACCAGCAGCACTCTTTCCAGAGAGCCCAGCAGTCTTTCACGGGAGCAGGTAACGAAGATGGTCTGATCTCTGGGAATAATTCTCTGATAGTCAAAGTATTCGCCGTCAATCAGGCGGGTAAAGAATACCTGACCCTCCATTTTAATAATGGCATGCTTTCTCGCCAGATACAGGCAAACGTCCTCACCCTTCTTAGCACTCAGCAGCTTTGTCAGCTCGCCCAGAGCATGTCCGGGAAGAATAAAGGAGAAGCTGTCTGCCGCAGTCTGGCCCACACTCTCAATATCGCATACACAGCTGCACTCAGACAGAGTATGAGAGTCGCAGGAAACCAGCTGCATCTTATTTCCTTCAATCTTAAAATAAACACCTGCCAGGTATGCACGGCTATCGTTTTCGGAGATGCTGTGGATTACCTTACCGATCATATCCTTCAGCTTCTCACCCTCGATTCTGAAGCCTCTGTCACCGGACAGCTCAGGCAGACCGGGGAAATCCACACCGTTCAGGGCATACATGGTAAAGGAAGAGTTTTCACAGCTGATGCGGACGGTAAACTTATCGTCTACCTCCACGGTGATCTCGCCGTCCTCCATAACCTTAATGATCTGCATAAAACGCTGGGCACCGATAATATAGCTACCCTCTCTGATTACCTCTGTTGCCTCAAAGGTAACGCGGGTACCCTTATTCATATCATAGGTGGTAAAGCGTACGGTGTTGCCACCCAGAGTTTCGATCAGCACACCCTCAAGAGAGGTGATGGTATTCTTACTGGATACGGTTCCCATCACGGGGAAGAGATTTTCCAGCAGCTCATGCTTTGTGAACACGATTTTCATTTGTCGCAGTCCTTTCAGTGTGTGAGTTAATAATATTTTTAGTAGTCTTAGTAGTAGGGGGTGTCAATATGTCAATAAATTCCTCAGGTGTCTGTTTTCCCCTCATTCCCCCAGGTTTTTTATTTGTTTCTTTCCTGTCAATGAATGCAAAGATAAAGACAGTGAAAATTTACCCCGAGGGAGAGGTGTAAAGCAAATGCATCACGCAAAAGTTAGTGACAGAATACTGACTGTTATTTTGACATAGAAAATGTCAGTTAGTCCCGCTTATTGATTGCCGCCTTAATTTCCTCCACCTCACCCTTAAAGGCGGGATCGGTATCAATGCGGTTCTCAATTTTATTGCAGGCGGAGATGACGTTAGTATGATTACAGTCAAAGATACTGCCGATGTATGCCAGGGGGAAGTCTGTCATAGAGCGGAGCAGATACATACACAGGTGACGTGCCAGAATGATGTTTGCCTGGCGGCGGTTCCCCTTAATGGTATCCACGGGCACCTTATACCTCCCGGATACCTCACGGAAGATACCCTCCACGATATAGGTAGACTCAGGGGTGATAGACTGAATATCGGCGATAGCACGGCGGGTGCTCTCAAGAGTAATGGGAATGCCTGTGAGCAGATTCATGGCGCTCAGCTTCCGAATAGCACCCTCGATGGTACGGATATTATCCTTGATCTTCTCTGCCATATATTCCACGATTTCCTGCGGAATGGTAATGCCTGCACGCTGTGCCTTATGCTTAATGATAGCGGCACGCAGCTCGGCGTCGGGGGGCTGAATATCAGCGGAGAGGCCCCATTCAAAGCGGGTACGCAGACGGTCGGTGAGATGCTCGATCTCACGGGAGGGACGGTCAGAGGTCAGGATGATCTGCTTCTGGCTCTCGTACAGGGTATTGAAGGTATTAAAGAACTCCTCCTGTACCGCAGTTTTACCGGCGATAAAGTGTACGTCGTCAATGAGCAGCACGTCGGTCTCACGGTATTTCTTTCTAAAATCTGCGGTGGTCTTTTTAGACAGGCAGTCCACCAGCTCGTTTAAGAAATCCTCGCCGCGGATATAGGTGATCTTGGTGCCGGGGGCACGCTTCTTTATCTCATTGGTAATGGCGTACAGCAAATGGGTCTTACCAAGACCGCTGGGGCCGTAAATAAACAGGGGATTGTATTTTTCCTCCAGAGGGTCGGTTAAGAAATCCTCATCATCGGAGAAGGAATTCGCCACAGCTAAACATGCGGCGTGGGCAAAGCGGTTAGAATCTCCCACGATAAAGTTATCGAAGGTATAGCCCTTTACAAGATCCTTACCCTCGATTTTGCGGGTCATTTCCTCTTTTTCTTTTTCCGCCTTCTTTTCTTCCTCAATTTCTTCGGGGTCAGGCTCCATGCCACTCTTTTGACGGTGCTCTTCTAAATCCACGTTACGGACGGTGAACCTTACGTCAATTGGGAAGCCCAAAATATCCTGAAGACATGCGAGAACAGTCTCCTTATAATGCACCTCCAGGGTGTTCTTCTTAAAGGGGAAGATGACGGAAAGAGTCACGTGGGTAGACTCGATCTCCTCTACCACGATATCCTTAAACCACAAATTATAGACGGTGTCAGAGTATTTAGCATGCAGGCTGGCAGCCAGTGCCTGCTGAAAATCTTCAAAATGGTTCACACAGCACCTCCGTGGACAAACTATGTTAATATTTTACTATAATATAATATATAATGCAATCACGCACGCACGAAATAAATTTATATTTTACAATATATTTACATTTAAACAAGAAAATTTTTGAAAAAACAAAAATAAAAGTCCGTTTTATAGGACTTTCTTTTTTATAAAATAAGGGTGAAAGGAGGGTATTCACCCATGCTACAAACAAAAGAAGGACAGGTCAGATACACGGATATTGAAATGAGAGCCATGCTTATCACCCTATTTTCCCCTCCCCAAAAGGACAAATACAGCCGCATTGCACGCATTTTAAGACGGAAAAACGAGGAAAAAAAGTAAAAGAGCGGGAGATTTCGGCATAACCGAAAAAAGCAAGGCTCACGCCTTGCAAAAACTATGAGGCTCGCTCCTTTCGCCGTTATGAGCGTGGTCATACCACGCGTTATGAGAGCATTATATGCTCGTTATGGTATGATTGCCCATCTTACTTCCAGCTTGGGCATAGCCCAATCATAACTTGGCGAAGCCAATCATAACGATGCGAAGCATCTCATAACTTGCCCGTTAGGGCAACCATAGCTTAGGAGCATACTGTGCTCCTATATCTCCCAGTGGGTCAAAGCCTGTGGTATAGGCGAGAATGTTCCGTATCACGCAAAAGCCCAGCGCCACCCACACGGGTGCGGTAACCAAATGGTAGGAGAGAAAGCGGAGGGGCTTTTCACTCTTTTTAATAAGAGATACTAAAATAACGGTATCATAAATGACAATATTCAGCCCCGCCACGTACAGGGCAGGATAGCAGAGGAAGCTATATCCTATTCTACCGTCGAGGAAGCTCATAACGCACCGTGTCCCTCCACAGCCGGGGCAATAGATATGCAGCATCTCTCTGAACCGACAGTCCCCCAAGCTCCATCCGTCCCAAGAGGCGGAGAGATAGTATAGACCCACGAAGGCAGCCACCACCAAAATGCCTGCCAGATGTAGCCATAGGCACAGCCTTGCCTGTCGGCGTAGGGTTTCCATGCGTCTCTCCTCCTTTTTTTCTTTTATTATAGCACACACTTCCCCACAGGGCAAGGGATAGTGGAGGGCGGGGCTGTAGCCCTTCACTTGTCTTTTTTTAAAAAAACTGCTATACTAAAGAAAAAAGAAGGGAGAGAACTATATGGAACGTCACGACCCCTTTGCCAACGCGGTACCCCCTGTGGCAAAGCCAAAAAAGAAAAGGGAAGCCCCCTCTTTTTTAGCAATTATGAGCTTTGTTTTTGGGACTTTGTCCATCATTTTCATGTGTTCCTTTTCCTTTTCAACCGGGATATATATTCTCTTTACCACCTCTCTTATAGCCATGCTGTGTGCCGTCTTTTCCGTAAAGGGGGGGAATAAAAAGATACATCCCGTGGCATTTACGGGCATGGTCTGCGGTGCGATCAGTGTTGAACTGCCCATCATAGGGTATCTAATCACCGCTGGATTTTTAGGTCTGTGGATGATCTGTGAGCTTTTGGATACTCTTACCCTTTTTGTACCGCTTCTTTTCTGATAACGAAAAAGTCGCCCCACGTCTGTGACAAAAAAGAAAGGAGAGCCTATGGAAAACCAAGCTATGCCCGAAGAGCAGCTGCCCGACACCGCCGTGTCTGATATGGCAGACGCATCCAAAGAGCCCAAGACCTGCCCGCCCGAAAAAGAGGATAACGGATGGCGTGGCATATTCTTTATAATAGAAGAGCCGGAGAAGCGGTATAAATGTCTTTCCCTGCTGAGCCTGATTTTAGGCGCGGTGGCAGTTTTGGTGTCTCCTATGGCGATTTTATATGGCTATCGGGATTACGTATTCTCTATTCTCGCCATTGGTTTTGCCCTGGGTGCCCCTAAAACCCAGAGGGGAAAAACCAGCCTCAAGGCAATCTTTGGTCTGGTGCTGGGATTTTTAGGCCTTTTGGTCAGCATGATCATGGCGTATATTGAGTATCAGAGCTAAGATGGATACGGAAGAAAGGAGATCTGCCGTGGAACACTACGACCCCTTTGCATACATGACGCCACCCAACGCCCCCGATGGGGAAGAGCCGCAGGCGGCAGAAGAGAAACGGGTAGACGCCCCCAAAAAAGAATGGCTGAGCCTGTCCTCTTCCGAGGAGTCACCGAGCTTGCCCCTCTTGGCTTGTGCCAGCCTGATTCTTGGGGTACTGACCCTTCTGTGCCTTCCCTGCTCGAAGCTGAGCCTGTATTCCATATCCTGCTGGCTTGGCACCCTGTCCATTCTCATGGCGGTGTTTGCCCCCAGAAATAAGCGGGGCAGAATGCACGGTCTGGCAGTGGCGGGTCTGGTCTGTGCCATCTTGGGAATTCTGCTGGCGCTGGTATACTTTGGGTATGACACCTACCTGAGGGTATACTGCGACCGCTAATCCAAAAAAAAAATTCGCCATTTTTCTGAAAAAAGAAAAAAATTCTTGTATTTTGAGGGATACACCCGTATAATAAGTGCAAGAAAAGGGAAAAGGAGGATAGCACATGGCAGACTACGATCCCTTTGCCCCCGGGGCTGAGGAAACCCGGGAGGAGCCCCAACCCAAGGAGAAAAACCAGTGGGAGGAGTTCTTTACCC
>JAZORW010000107.1:0-1969 GCA_045656805.1 Eubacteriales bacterium
GCCCACGCAGCAGAGGGAATGCTGCTCCGTGTGTGGGGAAATTACACCCGCCACCCCGATTACGGCGAACAGCTGAACGTGGAGGAGTACGAGGCAGAGCTCCCCGAAGGGGAGGAGGACATCCTCCGTTACCTGGCATCCGGGGTGCTGCCCGGGGTGGGACAGTCCACGGCACTGAAAATGGTGAACCGCTTCCACACCGAGATCTTTGACGTCATCGAAAATCACCCTGAGTGGCTATCGGACCTTCCCGGTATCACCAGGAAAAAGGCAATGCAGATCCACAAGAGCTTTTGCGAAATGGCAGAGCTACGCTCTCTGATGCTGCTGTGTGGAAACCGTCTGGGAACGGCTGCGGTGCACAGAGTGTACCGTATGTGGGGCAGAAATGCGGTGGGATACGTACGCACAGATCCCTACCGTCTGTGCCGTGACGTTTACGGCATCTCCTTTGCCCGTGCCGATGAGATCGCCGCTGTTCTCGGTGTGGATGCCCAGGACGACTCCCGCATTTTGGCAGGGATTGCCTACACCCTAAAAAATGCCGCTAACCTGTACGGTCATACCTGCCTGCCTACGCTCATGCTGCTGGAGCAAGCCTGTGAGGTGTTGGGTCTTTCTCGAAATTTGGTAGAAAGAGGTCTTTCCCTGGGGCTGGAATACGGTCATTTCGTACGTCGCCAAAGAGGGGACGAGGAGGTGATCCTCCACCGCGAAATGGATCGGGCAGAGGAAACGGTTGTCCGTGGACTTTTAGAGCTGGACAGAGGTGCAGTATCTCTTGGCGGTGCTGACGTGAACCGCATTCTCGACCGCATGGAGGACGAGTGGGGTATCACCTATGAAAGAAAGCAGAGGCAGTCGGTTGCCTCTGCAATGGAAAGTGGTGTATTTATCCTAACGGGTGGTCCCGGAACGGGTAAAACCACCATTATCCGTGCCATTTTAGGGGTGCTGAATAAGCTGGGCATTCGGACAGCACTGGCAGCCCCCACGGGGCGTGCCGCCCAAAGAATGTCCGAGGCAACGGTGCATGAGGCAAAGACCATTCACCGCCTTCTGGAAATGGAGCATTCTGACGATGATAAGCCCAGCTTCCGCAGGGATGAGAAAAATCCCCTGGATGAAATGGCAGTGATCTTAGACGAGGTGTCTATGGTCGATCTGCCCCTGATGGCGGCCCTGGTACGGGCAATGCGTCGGGGCTCCCGTCTGATTTTGGTGGGAGACGTGGATCAGCTACCCTCCGTTGGGTGCGGAAACGTACTAAAGGATCTGATGGATACGGAGGCGTTTTCCACCCAGAAGCTCACTGAGATCTTCCGCCAGGCAGAAACCAGCACCATCGTAACCGCCGCCCACGAGATCAACCGCGGTCAGATACCTTCGTTCAATGAAAAAGAGGGTGACTTTTTCTTAGTGAAAAGAGAAAGAGAAGCCGATATACCGGGCACCGTGGTGTCCTTGGTATCCCAAAGATTGCCCCGCACCTACGGGGAGGAAATGTGTCGTGATATTCAGGTTCTGGCACCTACCCGTCGTGGTGGTTCCGGCACCGAGGAGCTAAATCGCCTCTTGCAAGAGGCACTGAATCCCAAAAAGAACACCAAAGCCGAGCTGACCGCCCACGGCACCACCTTCCGTGTGGGAGATAGGGTGATGCAGGTGCGTAATCACTATGATCTGGAGTGGGTCAAGGGGACTGTTGTAGGCAACGGCATCATGAACGGCGATATGGGGCAGGTGGTGGAGGTAGATACCGAGGCACGTACCCTGAAGGTGTCCTTTGACGGTCGTGTGACTGAATATGAGGCATCTCTGCTAGATGAACTAGAGTTGTCTTACGCCGTTACCGTGCATAAAAGTCAGGGAAGCGAATATCCCATCGTGGTCATGCCTCTTTACGGGGCGGGACCTATGCTGCAAACCCGAAATTTGCTGTATACCGCCGTCACCCGAGCCAAGCGGC
>JAZORW010000108.1:0-14072 GCA_045656805.1 Eubacteriales bacterium
AGATTTAAGGCACCAACACCTATGGCGTTGTCATGGTTTAGATATTCCACAGGTGTCACCTCCTAAAATTAGTGAAAAATCTTTTGGGCAGTCAAATAAGCCACTCCGGCTCCGTTATCACTGCTAAGTGCCGGTGGAGCAAAATACACGTCACCCAGATTCTCTAAATACCCTCGCAGAAGGGAAGAGGACATGACGCCACCACCAAACACGATGGGTAAAGAACCGTATCTCTCTCTTGCAGCAGTTGCCAAATATACAAGAGACCTACCGAGATAATCAAAAACAAGGGCTGCCGTATAGGAAACGTCTGCCGTTTCGGCAAACGCCTGTCTTGCCATGTTTTCCAGACCCGAGAGATGGATATATCCATCCTCGGTGGCAATTTTTTTCTTCGGGATCCTTCCGGTATACTGTTTTGCAGCAGCCTCCAGTGCCGGTCCTGCGGGGAATTCCATCCCCAGAGAAACCCCCACGCGGTCAACCACCTGTCCTGCGTGCAGATCCAGAGATCCGCCGATCACCTGTGCCTTGAAGCCGCCCTCCTCTAAGGTAGCCAAAACCACCTCTGTGGTGCCGCCTGAAACGTGGAAGGCGATAAAGGGCTCATTCACGATCTCCCCAGCACCACTGCCCATAGCGGCAGCCATGATGTGTCCGCACTGATGAGACCACGTAAGCAGCGGCACATCAGCCGTGACAGCAGCGGCGGTAGCGGCGCTCACACCCGAGAGAAAGCAAGGCATATAGGAGCCCGTCTGATTTCTTGGGCGTGCAGAAACACCAATGCCACACACCTGCATTTCTCTTAATGCCGGCTGCGCCATGCTCATGATCTCCGGCAGGTTTTTCACGTGGGAAAAAACGGCGTCCGATTGCCTCAGCCCTCTCTCCCCCCGTGCTACCTTTAGCGGTATCTTCAGGTTCTCTACCAGTTGCATGTCCTCACTGACGATTGCCAGGGAGGTGGTATAGTTGCTGGTATCAAAGCCCAGAACACATTTTTTCATTTTTCGCCCACAACCTCGGGGTTCTGCATTGCCTGGTTCAAGATACCGTTTACAAAGCGGTATGCGTTCTCTTCGTCAAACTTTTTAGAAATCTCCAACGCCTCGTTTAGAGAGACTCTCAGGGGTACGTCCTCCCGACAAAGCATCTCATACACAGCCAGACGCAACACAGCCATGGAAACCCGAGAAATTCTCTCTCTCTTCCAGTTCACTGCAGCGGTATCGATAACGGCGTCGATTTTCTCCAGATTTTCGTAAATACCACTAAGAACCTCTCTCACAAAGGGTCTGTCTGCTCGCTCCCCTTCACCAATGGCTCTTTCATAATGCTGAATAGGCGTAAACTCAGGGTCAAAGCCGTATTCAAACATGGTGGTAAAGGCGATTTCTCTCTCTTCTCTTCTGGTCATTTTCTTGTATACCTCGCGTACTCGCATAAATATTCATAATCATTATACTATATTTCATGCAATTGTCAAGTTTACCCCACGATAAAACACAGGGAAATACACATTTTTCTTTTCTCTTGCATTTTGTGCGGCTTTATGGTATCCTCATAGTAGTTTTTTGGAGGTCGAATATGAATAAAGCTCTCTCATTCATTCGGCATATGGTTGCCAGAGCATGCGTGCTTACCACGCCCCTCGTTCTCATTATGTATATCATCTCCGTGTCCTCTACGGGTCACGGATATCTAAACGTAAAGGATTACTGCATCCTGCTGATCTACGCACTGTTTCTCTCCGCAACCGTGGACATTCTGCACCTGAGAATGTTACACATTCTGGTACGTATTTTGATGCAGTACGGGATTCTGCTTCTATCCTTCTTCCTGGTGTTTGGCATTGGTGATAAGATCACTGTAAATGCACAGGGCGTGCTGATATTTACCTTTGCATTTTCTCTTCTGTTCCTTCTCCTGTGGGGCCTGGCAACGCCTATCATCCGTGTCACCGGTTACTACGAAAAGCATATGGCAGCCGAAATCAAAATGCAGGAAAAGGCTCCCTATCAAAAGAGATTTTGATCTCACAAAACATTCTATTTAACCCATATCGAAAAAGAAAACCCGATGGAAAGTCCACCGGGTTTTTATCATTTTATCGGTTTTATTTTTCAGCAGAACGCAGATCCGACATCTTAGCTTCAGGTGATAGGGAAGACCGTTTTCATACTTGGGAGAAACCTCGCCCTGAATGAGAGGCAGGATGTAGGCAGCCCCCTCTTTTGTGATCTGGTTGCCTTCGGGTGTAATAAATTCCTCGGGCAAGGTGCGGATCTGGTTGGCAACGTCCTGCACGTTGGCAGAGCTGATGGAGATGGCGTATGCATTCCCCTCCTCGCGCTGCATGGTCATAACGCAGCCGGTCTTTCCGTTATTGGCTGCATTAACAGCTCCTCTACCCACGCGTACGGATTCCTCCAGGTCGGTCTTGGATGCCAGATGTGCGGCACACCGCTGAGGCAGGCTCAGCTCAATGGAACGCACCTTACATCCGATCTCACGCTTTACAGTATTCTCCAGCACCTTACCGGTGCCTGCCAGGTACTTATGGCCGAAGGCGTCTACACTACCGGATTGTCCCAAAGAGCCTACGTATTCACCGTCTGCATTGCAGATACCCTCAGAAACCGCCACTACAACGTTAGGATGCTTTTCCAGAGCCTTGCGAACGTCCTTTAAGAAGTCCTCCATGGAGAAAACTCTCTCAGGCACGTATATCAGATCAGGGCCCTCGCCCCATACCAGTGCGGGCAAGGCTGCGGCAGCCGTCAGCCAACCTGCATCACGCCCCATGATCTCTACAATGGTAACGGCGGGCACAGTGTAAACACTGCAGTCACGAATAATCTCTTGAACCGTGGTGGCAATAAACTTTGCCGCAGACCCGTATCCTGGGGTATGATCCGTTCCCTCCAGGTCGTTATCAATGGTTTTAGGAACACCGATAAACTGCATCTCCTCACCGCGTAGCTCTGCTGCCTTAGTCAGCTTAGCCACGGTATCCATGGAGTCGTTACCTCCGATATAGAAGAAATAACCGATGTCAAACTCCGCAAAACGGCTAAACAACTGATCATACAGCGTATCAGCGGGATCTACGGGCAGTTTCTTTCTACAGGAGCCCAGTGCGGCTGCGGGAGTATGAATGAGGGCGTCCAGATCCTCGGTGGTTTCAAACCGTTTCGTTAGGTCGCACAGATCCCCTCTGAGAAGCCCCTCTACCCCGTTAAACATACCGTACAAGGTGTTGATGTGCCCATTCTCGCCCTGTGACAGCACCCCGGAGATCACGCCAGCCAGAGTTGCATTAATGGCTGCTGTGGGACCACCGGACTGACCCACTACTGCATTTCGTCTATTGCTCATTTATCTATCCTCTTTTCAGTTTTTTTACGTTAGGTTGCTTCAAACGCCTTGAGTAACTCTTCTTCCTCCAGCGTGTAGCTCTTTCGGCAGAAGTGGCAAAGGGTTTCAAGGCGTCTTTCCTTGCCCTCCGCCTCCATTTCGGCCAGGACCTGCTCTACCTGTTCTTTTCCCAGGGTGGCTACGCCGCGTAGCATTCTTTCCTTGGAGCAAGGGCACAGATAGTCCACCTGAATCTCGTCAAAGGGGTCGTAGGGAATACCGTCCAGCAATATATCCAGAATTTCTATAAGGGTCTTCCCCTGATCGATCAGGGTGGAAATGGGAGGTAGGGCTCGGCAGTTTGCCTCCAGCCTTGTCAAAGTTTCCTCTGGGGCAAAGGGAAGCAGCTGCACAAGTATACCGCCGGCAGCTTTGCAGGACTCGTCCGTATCCACCAGCACACCCAGTATGCAGGCGGTAGGGGTCTGTTCGCTAAGAGCGTAGTAGGCAGCAATGTCTTCTGCGATCTCACCGCTGACCAACTCTACCGTGCCGGTCTGGGGCTGTGGCTTCTCGCCGTCAGTGCGTGCCACGTACAGAACACCGTTCCCCACGGCTTTACCTACGTCCAATTTCCCATCTTCTCTTGTGGGAAGATATACCTTTTCATTTTCCACATACCCTCGCACGTTCCCAAAGTAGTCGGAAACTGCAACCAGATGCCCAATTTCACCATCTCCCCGAATACCTACGGTGAGGGTGTCCTCTTTCTCGCCCATCAGAGAGCCCATCATAGAGGTGGCGGTGAGTAACCGCCCCAGCGCAGCAGTAACCACGGGTGCTGTGCCGTGTATAGTGGCACCGTGTGCCACTATGGCGGTGGTGTTCGCTACGATGATACGGGCTCCCCCGTCTTGGGTCATAGCACGAATTAAAACAGACTGATTTTCCAAGGCTTCTCCTTAAGACAATTGCATTTTCTTAGCGACAAAATACCATTTGGGGCTGGCCTCGTCATAGGGGGTGAAATCGGTATCACCAAAAACCCCACAAAGCGAGAAGCCCGCATCCGCCAGGGCGTGTCTCAGCGTAAGAATTGAGAAATATCTCTCCCGCTGTACGCTATCAAACCTTTGATACAGCCCATTGGCAGTGTGCCGAAACAGTGTTACATAGAAATCGCAGAAAGCGGATCTGGGATGATAATCGTTCTGCCATACGCAGAAGGCATCACGGGACTCATAGGTATAGGCATTATCGCCATACTCGATTTCAAATCGGTACAGACTGTTCACGTCAAAGCAAAACAGCCCGCCCTCGTTTAGATGCTGAGCTACACACGCAAAGGTGCGACGCAGTGAAGCAAGATCGGGCAGATGATTGATGCCGTCCAGAGTGCAGATAACGGCGTCCACGTTCTGTACCAGCTCAAAGTCACACATATCCTGGTTTGTCCAGAGAATATCACGTCCCTCAGCGCAGTCATAGGCGGTGGATAGCATCTCCTGAGACAGGTCCAGGCCGATCATATCAAGTCCCGTGTCTGCAAGTGCTACGGTGATGCGACCGGTGCCGCACCCCAGGTCCAGGACAGTGTGAATTTCTTCGCCATAGGTATGAAAGGCACGCAGTAAATACTCGGTAATTTCGTCATAGGGAACGTCCGAATTGAAGGTATCGTACAGCGGACCGAGAAGATCGTATAGATCAGCCATCCTCTTCCTCCTCTAACGCAATCTGCCCTGCTTTATCATCCAATATTGGAAAAACAGACTCAGCATAATGGGTCTTAAAGGGTAGAATGGCCTGCATATTTTTCGCCTCTTCTTCGTTAGAAAAGACGGCATAAACAGTGGATCCGCTGCCGCTCATCAGGGCAGAAGCGCCTAAAGAACGGAAGACACTCAGCATCCCGGAAGCGATTGGACAACGAGGTAATACGCTGTCTTCAAAGCGGTTATACAGCTGGCCTTGCAGGGTGGACGCATCTCCCCTAATAAGTGCCTCATAGCAATCCTGAACACTGGTAAACTGCCGCATCGAAGGGCTGGCGTCAAGCTCGGAAAAGGCAACCTGCGTGCTGACGCTTTCACCTCCGTTAGCGATCAAAAAATAGTACTTTGGGGTAGGTTCCAGAGGCTCCACGATCTCTCCCCTGCCCGTACAGTGGGCAAGTCCACCAACCACGCAAAAAGAAATATCAGAGCCAAACTCTGCCCCCATATCCATTAGCTGTTCAATGGAAAAGGGACAGCCCAGCGCACGATTCAGCCCACGCAGGACAGCCGCTGCATCAGCACTGCCCCCTGCCAGACCACCGGCGATGGGAATCCTCTTTTCCAGAAGAATATGAATGCCTAAAGGATGCCCGTAATGGTGCAAAAAGACCTGTGCAGCACGCACAGCCAGGTTGTCCTGCCCCATACTCAGCCCTTCCGCCCCGCGGATCTCCAGTGTGATAAAATCCCCCTCCGA
Source organism: Eubacteriales bacterium (assembly GCA_045656805.1). Taxonomy (GTDB): domain Bacteria; phylum Bacillota; class Clostridia; order Oscillospirales; family CAG-272; genus UBA1740. The sequence goes on from JAZORW010000108.1 coordinate 5,836, forward strand.
AACGTCAATGGTGAGACGGTCACAGAGAGAAACTGTTTGCATAAGGGTAGAAACGTCGTGATATCCGTCAGGGCGTTTTTCCCCCACGGACAGCCAATAGTTGATCTTAGCAGGTGCAATTTCAACGGTTCTTGTCATGATAGATCCTGCCTTTCTTTTCTTGAATATACCATATTTTGCACCTTTTTGCAATCCTATTTCACATTTTGGGGGGCATACTTGCTTTTTTGCTGATACAGTTGTATAATTAATATATTAATCGGAGGTATGCCATGCCAAAGCTGAACTGGAACAAAAAATACCTAACCATCTCTCTTTATGTGTGTGCCGTGTTGGCGATCACCATAGCAGGGGTGGCTGTTTGTGTTTATTTACCTGACATCTTCCGTGCAATTAAGCGCTTCTTTGAAATTATCTCCCCCATTTTCTACGGTCTCGCATTGGCATACCTGATCAATCCAATCCTCCACCTGGTGGAAAAGCGGATCATGAAGTACGTGGACAGAAAACAGCGCACCCCCTACATTAAGCGTATTATCTGCCTTTTCGTAACCTACGTCATCCTGGGTGCCGTTTTGACCCTCTTTGGGTTCCTTATCTTCCCTGAGCTGATTAATAACTACGACTCTATCGCAGAAAACGTATCCTATAACCTGACAGACGTATATGAAAGAGTGCGTGAATTCTTAGCCCCCTTTGGCATTAAGCTGGGCGACCTTTCCCAAACCATTTCCCAGGTGTCTAATTTCATTATTTCTTATCTTGGAGATATCGGTGCCCGTGTAGGTAAAACCGTTCTGAATTTCCTGATCGGTCTGTTCCTATCCTTCTTTGTTCTTCTTCATCATGAGAAGCTGAGAACCGGTGTTAAAAAATTTCTGGCTGCCTTCCTGCCCTCCCGTGCCTTCAACGGGATTATGACCACCACCTCTATGGCAAACCGTATATTCGGTAAGTTCTTGATCGGTAAGATCTTTGATTCCTTGGTGGTAGGTATCGTGTTCTTGGCAATTTTAGGCTTTATGAATCTGCCCTTCATGCCTAAGATCTTCCATATCCCTTATTTCTTCTTGATTTCTGCAGTCATTTGCATTACTAACATAGTACCCTTCGTTGGTCCCTTTATTGGTGGCATCCCTTGCGTTTTGCTGGTCTTTATAGATAATGAGGGCGGTTTTGTAAGAGCACTGATTCTCACCGCCGTGGTAGTCTTCGTTCAGTTCTTGGAGGGCAACTTCATTGAGCCTAAGGTGCTGGGCAAGACCATTGGTATTTCCTCCTTGTGGGTAGTGGTATCCATTATCGTCATGGGTAATTTCTGGGGTATCTTCGGCATGGTTGTGGCAGTACCGCTGTTTACCGTCGTCCACAATCTTATAAAAGATATAACCAACAAGCGGCTCTCCAAAAAGCAGCTTCCAACAGAAGATACAGCCTATGAAATGGGAGCAGAACCCCCTCCCCCAAGCGTATTCAATTGGAGCGATGCTCAGGAGCCCGTCCCCGACCCCGACCTTCTGTCTGATACGGCTGACGAGTCCAGCCTTGAAGGCCTGACCCGTAAGCATCTGCCACCTCGTGAAGAGAAGAAAGACGGAGGTGACGCATGAAGCTAAAGCTAAATCGGGATTACGTCACCATTGCCGCCTACGCCCTGATGGTAATCGCGTTTGTTTTGCTGTTTATCAGCCTGGTTATCAATATGGAGGCGTGCTTCTCCTTTGTTGGCAACTTCTTCTCTAAGATTTCCTGCCTGTTTTTTGGCGTGTTCTTCACTTTTTGCTTTCTACCCTTGGTCAGAGCGGTAGAGGTTGTTCTTTCCAAGCTGATCAACCGTAAAAAGGAGCATCCCCTGGCACTGGCTCTCATTGCCACGATTGTCATTGACCTGATGTTCTTGGCAGTGGTTGCCCTTGGGGTTATTAACATCATCCCCGCCGTTATTGACGGCTACGAAGCATTCCGCAGAGACGTCCTGCCCCAGGTAGCAGAAATCACCCAAAGGGTGAACGAAACAGATTCCACCCTCCTCATTTACATTTATAACACAGTCTACAACCTGATTGCCGGTTTGTTCCGCTCTGAGGGCGACTCCTTGGTTACCACCATCACTGCGTGGGGCACCATCGTAGTATCCAGAGCCTACGATATCGTGGTAGGTCTGGTTCTATCCTCCTACTTCCTGGTATGCAGAAGGTATCTGTACCGTGTCGCTAACAAGCTGTTTACCGCATATCTACCCAGCAGATTCCGCGGTGCCACGTTCGCCGTGGCGAAGCGTATTTACAGCTTCTTCGTAGAGTTTTTCTGCTACCACCTGATGGCTGGTATTGTTATGGCAGTGCTGGTGTTCGTTCTGTTTATTCCCTTCGGCATTCCTTACGGTATTATCATTGCCGTGATGGTATTTATCGGGAATTTCATCCCGGTTTTCGGGCCTATTGTCGTAACTATGGGCTCCACCCTGCTGATTGCCATTTTCTCTCCCTCAGATGCCAGACTGTGGCAAACGCTGGCGGTTCTGATCATTCTATCCTCTATTCACATCTTAATAGCACTTTTGGTGAAGCCCTTCTGCCTTAGAAAGAAGCTTCGCCCCGGCCCGGGCACCACGGTTACCTGCATCATTATTTTCTACGCCCTGCTGGGCTTTGGCGGTGTAATTTTTGCAGTGCCTCTGTATACCTCTATTGACGTTGCATACAGAGAAATTTTGGCACGCCGACTGGCAAAGAAGAAGATGCCTCAGGCAAACGCATATTACGCCACTCTCAAGGAGCTTCCCTCCCCTAAAAAGGAGCTGGAGGACACTATCCCGGCTCCTCTGAGTGAATAATTTCCGTTCCTGACATAATTTCTTTAATTAATACTTGACATTCTATATATTTAATGTTAGTATTTATAAATGGCAAGGGTTATTCTACCCTGCTTCCTTGCTACAGATTGTAGCCACAAGTCCAAAAGGAGGTATTTGACGATGGAAAAGAAGACGGTATCCTACGAAACCATGTATGTTGTTGACGCCACCCTCGCTGAAGAGGCAGTTGCAGCAATCGTGGCTAAGTTCACCGCACTTGTAGGCGACAACGCAACTGACGTTGTTGTTAACGAATGGGGCAAGCGTAAGCTGGCATATCCCATCAACTACAAGAACGAGGGCTATTATGTCCTGGTGAACTACAAGAGTGAGCCCACTTTCCCCCAGGAGTTCGAGCGTGTGCTTGGTATCACTGACGGCATTATCCGTTCCATGACCACTCTCTCCGCCGGAAACGTAGCCGCTCCCGTAGTTGCAGAGGTCGCTCCCGTAGTTGCAGAAGCAGAAGCTACTGCAGCAGTCGAAGAAGAGACTGCAGAATAATTTAAACATTCGGAGGTTCAAATGGCAAGTTTTAACAAGGTAATTCTCATTGGTAATCTGACAGCTGATCCTGAACTTAAGCAGACCCCCAACGGTATTTCCGTTTGCAGATTCACTCTGGCGGTTAACCGTCGCTATGCTACCCGCACCGGTGATACCCAGCCCCAGCAGAATGCAGACTTTATCACCGTTGTTGCCTGGAAGCAGAACGCTGACTTTGTTGTAAAGTTCTTCAAGAAGGGGCGTCCGATCCTTGTTTGCGGTCAGATTCAGTCCCGTTCTTGGACTGACCAGGCCGGACAGAAGCATTATGCTACCGAGGTTGTGGCTGATGAGCTGACCTTCGTAGAAAATAAGGGTGAGGGTGCCCCCGCTGGTAACACCCCCTACACTCCCGATGCCTACTCCTCCGCTGCTTATAGCAGCAAGGGTGATTCCTCCAGCGGATTTGAGGAAATCGCAAACGACGATAATCTGCCCTTCTAAGCAGATCCCCGCACTATGTGCTCTACCCTGTGTTGGCTCACGCACCGGGAGATTAAAAGTTTGTGGGTCAGAAAGGTTATCATCATGGAAAGAAATGAAGCCCAGCGCCCCTTCCGCCCCGTACATCGGAAGAAGAAGGTATGCGCTTTCTGCACTGAGAACGTAGCAGTCATTGATTATAAGGATATTCCCCGCCTGAGAAAGTTCATCTCTGAGCGTGCAAAGATCCTGCCCCGCCGTGTAACCGGCACCTGTGCAAAGCATCAGCGTGAGCTGACCACCGCTATCAAGCGTGCCCGTCAGATGGCTCTGCTGCCCTTTGTGTCTAACTAATACAAAAACCGAGGAGACCTCTCCTCGGTTTTTTATTTTACTATTCAATATAATGAAAAAAGCGAGGGACAAAGCCCTCGCTCAAATTCATTTGTTAAGCCATAGCGTTCAGCTTCAGAGTGAACTGGCTCTTCTTGCGTGCAGCCTTATTCTGGTGAATAATGCCCTTAGCAACTGCCTGGTCAACCTTCTTAACAGCCAGGGTGTATGCCTGAGTAGCTTCAGCCTTATCCCCACTGTCAACTGCTGCCAGGAACTTCTTGATAACGGTCTTCAGCTCGGTCTTAACGCCCTTGTTACGCAGAGCCTTAGTCTCGTTTACCAGAATACGCTTCTTCGCAGACTTGATGTTAGCCATTTTAATCCCCTTCTTAATCGATACAATTGAGCCTCAGCTTATATCCTGCATAGACACCTGAGAGGGTGTGTCACGGCAAAATAGTCTACCTTAGCCTTTCAAACATCAGTATTCTACCACAGTTTCTTCTATAATGCAATAGATTTTAGAAAAAACTTTAGTAATATATAATAAATTTCATATTCCGCTTGACAAAAGGCTTTCTATGGGTTATACTTGTAAAGTAATTTGTTTTACACCGCAGAGAGGTACCTATGTTCGAGAAGAATTTGCATTTCGCTTACCTTCTGGACTTTTACGGTGAGGTGCTTAGCGAAAAAGAACGCAGAGTTATTTCTGCCTATTATGACGAGGATCTTTCCCTGGCAGAAATTGCACAGGGCGAGGGCATTTCCCGTCAGGGTGTCAGGCATCTGATCAAGCATGCAGAAGAGCAGCTCTTTCAGCTGGAGGATCGCCTGGGGCTTGCCTCCCACTATGAGTGCCTTTCCTCCGCTGCTGACCGACTGGAGGCTCTTACTGACCGAGCGACAGACCCTGAGCTTTTAGAGGCCATTCGTGACTGTATTAAACAAATGCGAAATTCCTGACGGAGGTTATCTATGTTCGGCAATCTCACAGAAAAGCTGTCAAACGCATTCCGTAAATTCCGCAACAAAGGAAAGCTTACCGCCGCCGACGTCAAGGAAGGCATGCGGGAAGTTAAGATGGCTCTGCTGGAGGCAGACGTCAACTTTAAGGTTACCCGTGACTTTGTAAAGAACGTAACGGACCGTGCCGTAGGTCAAGAGGTTTTGGAAAGCCTGATGCCTGCGCAGCAGATCATTAAAATCGTTAATGAAGAGCTGATTGCTCTGATGGGCAATGAGCCTGCAAAGCTGGAGATCGCATCTAAGCCTCCCACGGTCATTATGATGGTAGGTCTGCAGGGTGCCGGTAAAACCACCCACTCCGGTAAGCTGGCAGCCATGTATAAGAAAAAGGGTAAGAACCCCCTACTGGTTGCCTGTGACGTGTACCGCCCTGCCGCCATTGATCAGCTAAAGGTAGTAGGTGAAACCGTTGGTGTGCCCGTATTCTCTATGGGCAACAAGGCAGATCCTGTCAAAATCGCCGCAGCCGGCGTTGAGCACGCCAAGAAAAACGGCTATGATATGGTATTCATCGATACCGCAGGCCGTCTGCACATAGACGAAGAGCTCATGGAGGAGCTGAAGAACATCAAGGCTAAGACCTCCCCCACTGAGATCCTTCTGACAGTAGATGCCATGCTGGGCCAGGATGCGGTCAACGTTGCCGACTCCTTTAACAGCCTGCTGGACATCACCGGCGTGGTTCTCACAAAGATGGACGGTGACACCCGTGGCGGTGCTGCCCTATCCGTGCGCTACGTCACCGGTAAGCCCATTAAATTCGTTGGCATCGGTGAAAAGCTGGACGCCATCGAGCCCTTCTATCCTGATCGCATTGCCTCCAGAATACTGGGCATGGGTGACGTGCTGTCTCTCATCGAAAAGGCAGAGGCAGCCTACGATCTAAAGCAAGCACAGGAAATGGAGAAGAAGATGCGTGACGCCACCTTCTCCCTCGAGGATTTCCTTGACCAGCTGCACCAGCTTCGCAAAATGGGCAATATCGAGCAGATCATCGGTATGCTCCCCGGTGCAAACATGGGAGCACTCAAAGATATAAAATTGGACGAGAAGCAAATGGCCAGAACCGAGGCGATCGTCCTATCCATGACCACCAAGGAAAGGCTAAAGCCCGAGCTGATCAACGGCTCTCGCCGTCGCAGAATTGCGGCCGGCTGCGGTCAGAGTGTGGAGGATGTAAATCGCCTTCTCCGCCAGTTCGATCAGATGAAAAAGATGATGAAGCAGTTCTCAAGCGGCAAAAAAAGTGCCAGAATGCTGAACGGCTTAGGCCTTGGCGGTAAGCTCTTTTAATTCGTTATCCTAAAAAAACAATACATTATATTTGGAGGAACCCTAAAATGGCAGTTAAAATCAGACTGAGAAGAATGGGTATGAAGAAGGCTCCTTTCTACCGTGTAGTCGTTGCAGACGAGAGATCTCCCCGTGACGGCAGATGCATTGAGGAAATCGGCTACTACAACCCCCTGACCGAGCCCGCAACCATTGCTATTGATGCAGAGAAGGCTAAGACCTGGCTGAAGAACGGTGCACAGCCCACCGATACCGTAAAGGCCCTGCTCAAGAAGTCCGAGATTATCGACTAATCCAAGTCTGACTGATAGGAGTCTGATATGGATTTAAAGCAGGTTTTGACCAACATCGCCCGTGCGATTGTTGATCATCCCGAAAACGTAACTGTTACCGAGGAAGAAAAAGAAAATGAAATCATCCTCACCCTCTCGGTTGCAGAAGGCGACACCGGCATGGTCATCGGCCACCACGGCAAGATTGCCAAGGCTATTCGGGCGCTGATGAAGGCTGCAGGAAACACCTGTGGCAAGCATATTGTTGTAGAAATACAGTAATAAGAAAGACTGTTGCCATCGGCAACAGTCTTTTCTTTTCAATTCTCTAAATATTTTTAATTCATTTGGCATATACTAGGAATTAAGCCAAAGGATATAGACGGTTAGAAAGCTCTGCAAATTCCAGGGTAGACAGCTTCTCACCCCGAATATCCTCTCTCAGCCCCATATCCACAAGAGTCTTTGCAATATCCGCCTTCCCAAGGTTAGGAATTTTAGCACTCAGTGCATTTATTAGAGTCTTTCGACGCATCTCAAAGGCACCGTGCACCACACGGAAGAAAAACTCGCTGTTTTCCACGTGGAAGGGTCTTTCGCGGTAAATGTCAATTCGAACCACTGCACTATCCACCTTGGGTGCAGGCATAAATGCACCGCTGGGAACTCCAAACAGCTTCTTTGCTGTGCCATAATACCCGATAACAGCCGTAATCGCTCCGTAATCAGAGGAGCCTGCGGGGGCACACAGACGGTCTGCCACCTCCTTCTGCACCATAACGGTGACGGATGAAAAGGGAACACCGCATTCCATCAGACGCATCAGAATGGGTGTGGTGATATAGTATGGTAGGTTTGCACAAACACTGACAGGGCGGTTTTCGGCGTTATGTTGAGCTATTAGGGCGGGAATATCCACCTTCATAATATCGCCGTGATGTACGTGGACGTTATCAAACTGAGCGAGAGTTTTCCCTAAAACAGGAATCAGACCTCCGTCGATCTCCACAGCCAGCACGCCGTCATATCGCTGTGCCAGCTCTGCCGTCAGGCATCCGATACCGGGGCCCACCTCCAGTATCAGGCTGTTGGGATCGTCTGTGCAATACTGGGCAATTCTCTCAGGCACACTAGGGTCTATGAGAAAGTTTTGCCCATATTCATGGCGAAATGAAATGCCCGATTCAGCCATGATTTGCTTGACCGTTGTAGGGTTACATAAATTCATAAATCTCAGGAAACCTCTTGACAAACTACTGCTTCTTTGCTAAAATAACACCTGTGTGTAAGACAAAATGCTGGTGTAGCACAGGGGTAGTGCAGCTGATTCGTAATCAGCAGGTCGCGAGTTCAAATCTCGCCACCAGCTCCACTCTCCTCAGCATTATACAACAATTAGAAAAGTATTGCAAGCCATGCGGATGTAGTTCAATGGTAGAATTTCAGCTTCCCAAGCTGATTACGCGGGTTCGATTCCCGTC
>JAZORW010000109.1:0-1603 GCA_045656805.1 Eubacteriales bacterium
TGCCTGCTCTACTGACGCACCCAAGCCTTCCCCTTGAGGGGAAGGTGTCAGCGAAGCTGACGGATGAGGTGAAAACCACCCCCACCTCATCAGTCTCGCTTTGCTCGACAGCTTCTCCTCAAGGAGAAGCCTATTTAGAAAGGAATTCCCAATATGACCATCACGCAAAAACAACTTCTTCTGAACTACCTGGGCTACCACACCGGGGGCATTGACGGCATCTGGGGCGATTGCTCCAAACAGGCCGAGGAACAATTCCGTACCCACCGCAACTGCCCCGATACACCTCTGGAAACTGCCCTGCGTGTGGCGGTGGCAGGGGAGAGCCTGTGGGACACGGTAAAATATTTCTCCCCCGGGGAGTTTTCCTGCAAATGCGGCTGCGGCTGCGATACCCAGCCAGACCCCCGGCTGCTGCGGCTGGCAGACACCGTCCGTGCCCACTTCGATGCCCCCTGTATCGTGTCCAGCGGCATCCGCTGCCAGAAGCACAATAAGACTGTAGGCGGCGTGGCAAACAGCCGTCACCTTTCCGGCAAGGCGATGGATTTTCAAATTCAGGGCAAAACCGCCATCGAGACCCTCAGCTTTGTCCAAACCCTGCCGGTTGTGCGCTACGCCTACGCCATCGATAAAAACTATGTACACATGGATGTGAAATAATGGAAAGTGAAATCATTGTGGCTGTGCTGGGGCTGATCGGCACCCTGTCCGGCTCGTTTTTAGGGGCAATCGCCACCTCCCGGCTGACCCAGTACCGGCTGCAAAAGCTGGAGGAAAAGGTGAGCCTGCACAATAATATTGTAGAGCGGACCTATATTCTGGAGGGCAAGATGGCCGAGTGCTGCCACGACATCACCGACCTGAAAGCCTTCCACCGCCCCTAGCATTGTGTCCTTTTGGACACAATGCAGCGATATAAATCCCTGACGGGATTTTCGATATATGCCTTTGGCATTCGATATGTGCGTTGCACTCGATATGCGCCAACGCGCAAGAAGGGATTTATATCATATCGAAATTCTGCAAAGCAGAATTATATCGAATTTACGGAGTAAATGTGTCGAGTTGCGTCAGCAACATATCGACAAAGCCCTCTCCGTCGCCTGCGGCGACCCCTCTCCCAACGGGAGAGGTCAACCTCCCCCTCCGGGGGAGGTGGCAGCCCGAAGGGCTGACGGAGAGGGAAAACGAAAGGAATCTACTATGAAATTCTTGGAAAATCTTGCAAATCTCATCAAGGTCAAGACCATCGTGACCCTGGCGGTAATGGGTGTGTTTTCCACCCTGGCACTCCGGGGCGACATCACCGCCGATAATGTGATGATCGTGGTCTCCACGGTCGTCGCCTTCTACTTCGGCACCCAGCTGGAGAAGAAGTAACCCATACGGCACGGATAAATCCGTGCCCTACCGTAGGGAACGCATTTATGCGTTCCGTCCCCACCGCCCCCCAATGTAGGTACCGGCCTCCGTTTGCGGTGCCCGGCAGCCGCTTCGCCTGTCAAAGCAGGCTTGCGTCTTGCCGACCGCGGTCACCCGCTCCCCTCCCTTCCTCCGCCCCCCGCGGGGGGCGGGGCGCCCCCCCCCGGCGGGGTCTTTT
>JAZORW010000110.1:0-6411 GCA_045656805.1 Eubacteriales bacterium
GTGGATGTGTCCATCACCACCCGTGAGCTGGCTCGTATGATTTCCGTTTGCGGTATTGATTATAACAATCTGCCCGACGAGAAGTTTGACGATCCCATCGGTAAGGGCTCCGGTGCAGGTATTATCTTCGGTGCAACCGGTGGTGTTATGGAGGCTGCTCTCCGTACCGCTGCTGAGGTAGTTGCGAAGGTTCCCTTCGAGAAGCTGGACGTTGCTCCTATCCGTGGTATCGAGGGTATCAAGTTTGCTGAGTATAAGCTGGGCGATGCCTCCGTTAAGGTAGCTGTTGCCAGTGGCACTAAGAACGCAAACGAGCTGCTGAAGAAGGTACAGGCAGGCGAGCTGGATCTGCAGTTTATCGAGATCATGGCTTGTCCCGGTGGATGCGTAAACGGTGGCGGTCAGCCTATCGTTCCTGCTTCCGTTAAGAACGTGATCAACGTACGTGAGGCACGTGCCAGCGTTCTTTACAATGCAGACTCCGCATCTGAGGTTCGTACCTCTCATGAGAACTCCGCTGTTAAGGCTCTGTACGATGAGTTCCTTGAAAAGCCCGGCTCTCACAAAGCACACGAGATCCTTCACACCACTTATGTGAAGCGTGGCCGCTAAAATTAACTCCTAAAAGGAGGGTGATCTTCACCCTCCTTTTTTCTTTTGTCCGGCGACAGACACCGACATTCCTTTCTGTGACATATCAGTATAATGGGTAGGGGAGCGAAAAATGATAACTGTTTACATCGATGTTCTTTTCCTCATCAATTTTTCACTGGATTACATGTCCTTATACCTTACAGGAAAGCTGCTTAGGCTTAAATCGGCGAGGTGGCGCTTGTTTGTCGCTTCTCTCGTAATGGCAATATGGGGTGTATGGGCACTCTTATGGTGTGCTTCCTACCTTATATTAATGGTCACACTGATTTTTACAGCGGCTCTCGGATGTTATATATCGTTTTGTCCACTTAAGAAGAGATTTCTTGCAAAAAGCGTGTTCACTCTATGCTTCGTAGGTGCTTGTCTGGGCGGGGCAATGGTTTTATTATATCGCTTCCTGGGTCATCTGATTCCACAGGTGACTGAAGGTAATGGTGGAGGCGTAAAGGTGGTTGTATTCGGTGTAATCGCTGTAATTAGTGGTATCTTTATTGCCTGTGGTAACCGTTTACTGACCAGTGTTAGGGGAAAAGAGACGGTGGATGCCTATATTCGATTACTTGAAGATATGGCTGGTAGCTTTCATTTGCTTGTGGACAGTGGAAATCTAGTATGTGACCCAATGAGCGGTAGGCGAGTTGTGTTTTTGAGTGAAAAAGCAGCCAAAAGGGTATTCCGCATACCGTTTACCCAGTCAACACTTCCCAGTTATCGCCTGCGACCTCTATTTATTGAAACGGCAGTAGGAAAGCGACAGGTAACTGCTATTTTGCCTCAGGAAATTGCTGTGGACGGTAAACAGGTGGATGCGCTGGTCGTACTACTGCCAAATGGGGATTTCCATGGGTGTGATGGACTATTTCCATCCGCATTACTGATATAGGGGGGAGAATGCTTAGATTTTTTCAGCGAATTAAGGAAGTGTTAATCAAGGGAAAGGAAAAATGGATGGAAAAAATCACAAGCGAGCTATATTATATAAACGGAAGTGATATTTTGCCACCACCTCTGTCCACCCAGGAGGAGCTGGAGCTGGTGAAATCAGAAACTATTGACCCTGAGGCTAAAAGGCTCACGTTGATTGAAAGAAACCTTCGGTTAGTGGTCTATATTGCAAAAAAATTTGAAAATACGGGTGTAAACATAGAAGAACTCATTTCCATCGGTACTGTGGGATTGATTAAAGCCATAGAAACCTATCAACCTAATAAGAATATAAAACTTGCAACCTATGCCTCGCGGTGTATAGAAAATGAAATTCTCATGTTTATTCGCAAAAACAGCCACGTTAGACGTGAAATTTCCTTTGATGAGCCGCTGAACGTGGATTGGGATGGAAATGAACTGCTACTGTCTGACATTTTAGGCAGTGATCCTGATGCGGTATCTAGGGATTTAGAAGAGAAAGAGGAAAGAGAACATCTCAGGCGTGCGATTTCTCATTTAGGGGAGAGAGAAAAGACCATAATAGAGCTACGTTTTGGCCTGGGGGGAGGAGATGAACTGACTCAAAAAGAGGTAGCAGATCTCCTTGGTATTTCGCAATCCTACATTTCCAGACTGGAAAAAAAGATAATTAAAGATTTAAGACAAGAAATGATTGAAAAAATATAAAAAACAGAGAAAAACACTTGCATTTTCTGTCTTTGCATGCTATAATGCTATAGATAAATAATCACAGAAGAGGTGAAACAACATGAAGTCCGGAATTCATCCCGAATATAAAGAAGCAACCATCAAGTGTGCTTGCGGTGCAACCGTACAGACTCGCTCTTCCAAGGGCGACCTGTCCGTTGAAATCTGCTCCAAGTGCCATCCCTTCTTTACTGGGAAGCAGAAGCTGGTGGATATTGGCGGTGTAATCGACCGTTTCAATAGCCGTCGTGCAAAGGCAATGGAGAAAGCCAGCAAGTAATCTTAAAAAGCGTATGGATGCTCTCCATACGCTTTTTTCGTGGAGGATTTATGGAAAACGAGATTTTAGAGGGGCGCGCAATACTGGTCACCGCAGTAAAAAGCACATCCGATCTTCCTGAGGCACAAAGAAGCCTGGACGAGCTTTGCCGTCTTCTAGATACTGCGGGAGGGGAAGAGTTTGCCCGTGTTATTCAGGTGAAGGAAAGTTTTGACCCACGTACCTGTATTGGCTCTGGAAAAGTGAAGGAAATCCGTGAACTGGCATCTGCCAACGGAATTTCTCTTATTGTATTTGATTTCGAGCTGTCTCCCGCGCAAATTCGCAACCTGGAAGAGGAAATGGGCGATGTGCGTGTCATTGACCGTAGTATGCTTATTCTGGATATTTTCGCACGTCACGCTATTAGTGGGGAGGGAAAACTGCAGGTAGAGCTGGCACAGTTAAAATATTCTGCCCCCAGACTTATGGGAAAGGGCAAGGATCTTTCGCGACTGGGCGGCGGTATTGGCACCAGGGGCCCTGGTGAAAGCAAGTTAGAAAGTGATAGACGTCACTTACACGAAAGAATTAATACCTTAGAGCGACAGCTAAAGGAACTGGCACATAACCGTGGAGTTATGCGTGCTGCCAGAGATAAATCAGGCCTTACTAAGATTGCCATTGTGGGCTATACAAACGCAGGTAAGTCCACGTTGCTTAATCATCTAACCAGTGCCGGAGTTCTAAGCGAAGACAAGTTATTCGCTACGCTGGACCCTACCACACGTCGTCTGGAACTACCTCATGGAGAAGAAGTCCTACTCACAGATACCGTTGGTTTTATTCGAAAGTTGCCTCACCACCTCATACACGCCTTCCGTTCTACTCTTGACGAGGTGGTATATGCTGATATGCTTCTTATATTGTCTGATGTAAACGATCCTGAGGCAGATGAGCATATCGCCGTTACGGAAGAGCTTTTACGTGATCTTGGGGCAGAGGGGAAACCTGTACTGTACGTATATAACAAATGCGATCTTCTCCCTGATTTCCCGAACAGCGGAATTGTTTATGAAAACAAGGCTTATATTTCGGCAGATAAAGGCTTTGGCATCGAAAATCTGCTGAATATGATTGAAAAAAAGATTTCCGACGGGAAGAAAAAACTCGCCCTTTTCTTTTCCTATTCAGACCAAAAACAACTGAATTTTCTGCACACAGATGCGGTGATAGAGAGCGAAGAATATAGAGAGGATGGGGTGTACGTAGTGGCCACTTTAGACGCAAAGGCACAGGGAAAGTACGCCGCTTACGTAAAAGAATGAGTGCTTCCTATTTAAGCCTGAACGCATTCGGAGAAGGCAGATATGAGGAAAAGAAATCCGAGTTTCTTGCCTTCGCGTCTCCTGTCACCACAGAAAAAGAGGCCCTTGAGTTTATCGGGGACATCAAGCGCCGTTATCCCGATGCGCGGCATCACGTATACGCCTACCAGCTACGTGAAGACCAAAAGAGCCGATATACAGACGACGGAGAACCGTCCGGTACTGCCGGCATCCCCGTACTGGATCTCCTTCGTAAGAAGAACCTGACCGACTGTGTGATCGTAGTAGTGCGTTATTTTGGCGGTACCTTGCTGGGTACCGGCGGTTTGGTACACGCCTATACCGTCTCTGCACAAGAGGCTATTGATAATGCGGAGATCGTGCTGTGGCAGACGGTTGGGCATATTCGCGTTAGTTGCTCCTATGCTGAATACCAGCGACTGTTACCCCTGCTGCAGGAGGTAGATGTTCAGGAATCTTCTTTCACCAGCGAGGTAACGCTTTCGCTTGTTATGGCAGAAGAGACAGTGGAAGGCTTCATTAAAAAAGTAACAGATAAAACCGGGGGGAGTGCCCTATGTACTATAGAGGGGACCTCTTACGGGAAAACTTTGCCCGGAAAATAATATTTCATAATTTTTTCTTCTAAAAAAGTATTTTTCCATTTTTGTGCGTATATTTAGGTATAAGCAAATACAGAACGAAAAGGAGAAGCATATATGTCCGGAAATGCAAACTTGTTCATTGCCCGCGAGAAAGATATGCTTTCTCCTTTTGCTTTTCCCTCTGCCAATACCCGTGGACGTATGACTCCTATTGAGCCTTGCGAGCATCGTACTGAATTTCAGCGGGATAGAGATAGGATTCTGCACTGCAAGTCCTTCCGCCGTCTTATGAATAAGACTCAGGTGTTTTTCTCACCTGTGGACGAGCATTATCGTACTCGCCTGACCCACACGCTGGAGGTTACGCAGATCGCCCGCATTATTGCCAGAGCCCTGAGATTGAATGAGGACCTGACAGAGGCAATAGCCATGGGACACGATCTGGGGCATACACCCTTTGGTCATGCAGGTGAGCAGGCGTTGAGAGATTGCTTTGATCCCACTTTTAAGCATAATGAGCAGAGCCTCAGAGTGGTAGATATACTGGAGCGTGACGGTCACGGCCTAAACCTGACCTGGGAGGTGCGTGACGGTATTGTTAACCATACGGGTGATAATATGGCGTCTACCCTGGAGGGTGTAGTGGTTAAGTTTGCCGACCGTATTGCCTACATAAATCACGATATTGACGATGCATGCCGCGGGGGGCTACTCTCCCTTGATCAAATTCCTAAGGGAATTCTTTCTGTTCTGGGACAGAGCCACAGTGACCGCATTAATACTATGGTCAGTGCCCTGATCGAGGCAAGCCAGGATAAAAACGAGATCTCTATGAAGGAAGCTGAGTACAAAGCAATGATGGAGCTGCGTGACTATCTCTTCCGGCATGTGTATCGAAATAGTGCGGCAAAGGAGCAGGAGGACAAGGCAAAACGCCTCTTGTATAGCCTATATGAATACTTTGTGGCACACCCCGAGGAACTACCTCCACTGTACCGTTCTCTGATCGATAGGGATGGTGTGGGACGCTGTGTGTGCGACTATATCAGCTGTATGACGGACAGATATGCCATACATACCTATGAGAGGCTGTTTGTCCCCGAAGTATGGAAGGGGGTCAACTGATGATACCGAAGCAGGTCATTGATGAGATCCTCGGCCGTACCGACATTTCACAGCTGATCTCTAAATACGTAACGCTACAGCGTGCAGGAACGAATATGAAGGGGCTGTGTCCCTTCCATAGCGAGAAAACTCCTTCCTTTACCGTGTTTCCTAAGGATAACAGCTTCTATTGCTTCGGATGCGGCGTGGGGGGTGATGCTATCACATTTGTTCGTAAGACAGAGAATCTGGATTACGTAGCCGCCGTTGAGCACCTGGCGAAGGCTGTGGGAATTACCATACCCGAGCAGCCCGACGAGCAAGGGTACCTGCCCAAGTTCGATAGACGGCGTCTGTATGATATGAACCGCACTGCAGCCAGGTATTTTCACACCTGTCTTAAGGCGAATACCCCCGGGGCTAAGGCAGCCTATGAGTATTTACATGTAAATCGAGGGCTGAGTGACGCCACCATCACCCATTTTGGTTTGGGGTACGCCCCCCAGGGCTTTGGTGAATTTACAACCTATATGAAGCAGTCCGGTTTCACCGAGGAAGAGCTGATCGCAGGCAACCTGTGTGGCAAGGACCAGAAGACGGGCAGGCTTTATACCACCTTCTATCACCGAGTTATGTTCCCCATTATCGACGTGGCCGGGAACGTAATCGCCTTCGGCGGTCGAGTAATGGATGGGTCTATGCCCAAGTATAAAAACTCATCGGATACCCCTATTTATAACAAACGTAGAAACGTTTATGCCCTGAACTATGCAAAGGATGCATGCAGTGAGCAGATCATCCTTTGTGAAGGGTATATGGACGTTAT
>JAZORW010000111.1:0-4636 GCA_045656805.1 Eubacteriales bacterium
CGTCGCGATGCGCGGCACACGCAGTACCTTTCTTACCACGGGTGGCCGGGTCACCCGGGGGTCTTGGCACCTTAGCCCAAGCAAAAAATCGGTTTGAAAAAAGAAACACATAAAGCGAGGTTTTTAGTCATGAAAAAGCAAGCATTCAACAGACTGTTCAGTGCCCTGCTGGTACTGACCATGGTGGTCAGTGCTTTCTCCGTGCTGTCCTTCGGCACGGCCGCAGAGGATACTGCAGCAACCGGGACTTCCGCAGTCGTAAAGCCTGCGATCCCCGAGGCACCCACTGCGACCCTGAGCGCGAACGCCAGCGTCTGGGACGGTTCTGCTACCGAAGCTCCCGATTCCACCAAGGCGTTCGAGGAAACCTACCAGGACGGTAGCGAGACCAAGACCAGAACCGTGCAGCCCATCGAGAACGCCGCACAGTTCATGTACGTTGTCAAGAACGCTACCGCAGAGACCACCACCGGCGTGTACTACCGTCTGACCGTGGATATCGACCTGAACAAGAAGAGCGTCGCTAAGGCTGACGGCCGTGTATTCTCCGGAACTTTAGACGGTAACGGTCATATCGTTGCCAACGTACAGCTGGCGACTAATGGCTACAGCTCTATCAACGGCTTCCTGTTCAATAACGTGACGAACGGCACCATTCAGGATCTGACCATTCTGGGTCTGAATGCCTCTGCCTACAACGGCAGTGCCGCCCTCATCGGTAACACCTCCGGTGCCACCATCACCAACGTGAAGGTGCTGAACGTAACCCTGGAGCAGAGCAAGGTTGCCGCCCTGTCCCTGTATAACACCGGCTCCACCTTTAAGGACATTGTGGTCTCCGGCACCATTAAGAATAAGTGCTCCAGCGGCAGCGGCCAGCAGGCCGGCGTTATGCTGCAGGCAAACGACTGCGAGCTTGACGGCGTTGTAAACTACGCCAACCTGGCGTCCGCTAAGAAGGGTGACTTCGGTATGATCGTAGGTCAGCTGGTAACCGCTGGCTCCACTGTGAAGAACTGCATTAACTACGGCAAGGCTGAGATCAACGCCGGCAGCGTTACCGTGGGCGGTATTGTAGGTTACGTTAAAACCAGCGGCTGCGTGATCGAGAACTGCGTCAACTACGGCGACCTGACCAACACCTCTACCTCCGCCGCCGAGATGGGCGGTATCGTGGCGATTGCATACGAGAACCAGGGCTACTACATCACCCTGAAAAACTGCGTCAACTACGGTACTATCACCAGTGGCTCTGACGATATCGGCGGTATTATGGGTCGTTTCGGCTTCAACAACACCAGCCAGACCGCATCCAACGCCTACAACTGCGTCAACTACGGCACGGTGACCGGCTCTACCAGTGTTGGTGGCATCATCGGTCAGAGTGACGGTCAGCACTATGCATACCAGGACGCACACATCTATTTCCATAACTGTGCCAACTACGGTGACGTCACCGCTACCACCGGGTATGCAGGCGGCTTCGCAGGTGACATTAACCGCGGTAATTCCCCCACCAGAAACTATACCGTTGACGGTCTGTATCTGTCCTGCACCGTTACCGCTGCCACCGGCGCAGGTGCCGTTGTCGGCTACACCAACGTGTCTACTGCTGCCAGCACTGCTAAGTACGCCATCAACAATTCCGTAATCAACGTTACCCTGAAGGCGTCTGCAGAGACTACGAAGCTGGCTACCGTTACCGCAACCTCTAAGATGTCTAACGCAGACCCCATCACCCTGACCGCCACCGACACTTACTTCAGCGTAACCGGTTACACTTCTACCGGTGCCGTGGCAGAGGTACCCCATCACTACAATGCAAGCGGTGCGGCAGGATATGAGGAGGAGGGCGTTGTTGCAGATATGCCCGCAGGCTATCTGACCGACGGCGCTGCTGTGGCAATGCTGAACAATGCTGCTGCTGCCGGCTCCTATACCCCCTGGGTACAGACCAGTTACGGTCCTGCCCTGCTGACCCTGGGCCTGACCCTGACTGCAGGTAACCTGGCCCTGAGCGGTGAGCTGACCATGAACCTGAAGCTGGATGCCAACAAGCTCTCCGGCATTGCCAACATGACCAAGGTAAACCTGGTTTGCGGCTCTAAGAACTGGGAGGGTCAGCTGGTAGACGGCTACTACGTCTTCGCTGTCACCGGCATTGACGCCGTAGATATGGCAGACGCTAAGGACTACCGCCTGGTAGTGACCACCGAAACCGAGGGTGTGGCCACCGAGCATAAGACTGTGGTGGGCACCACCTACTCCCCCCTGATGTACGCACAGCGTATGTACAACAATGCGAAAACCGACGATGAGGTAAAGGGCATTCTGACCTCCATGGTGTACTACATGTATGCCGCTGAGATGAGTGCCGACGGTGCATCCAATGCCCTGACCGCCTTCGTCCAGGCTACCGGTGTGGAGATGGACTTCGCCGCTTACGTGGCAACCTATACTCCTGAGTTCGTTCGTGGCGATATCAACGTAGACGCCATCAACGCCGCAGGCATCACCGTAGGTGCACAGTTGAAGTCCGGCGTGAACCTGATCTTCACCGTGCCCGAAACTGTCAGCGGTCTGACCCTGAACGTTGCAGGTGAGACCTACACTTATGGCGTAGCCGCAAACGGCACCATTACCGTAACCCATCTCCACGCCGCAATGATCGCAAATAAGCTGTCCCTGACCTTCACCACCGATTCCGGCGAGATCACCGGTATCTACGCAGTTGCCAACTTCCTTGACAGCGCGACCACCAGTGAGAGCTACACCGCCGCACAGCAAGAACTGGCAATGGCTGCTGCTCTGTACATGAGTGCAGTCAGAGCCTACGCACTTTGATTTGGACGAGAGGAGGATCGCAGATATGACTGAATACGTAACCCCTTCCCTTGAAATTGTCGTTTTCGAAACTGAAGACGTGATCACTACCAGTGAGCCTCTGGCAAGCATTGTCCCCACCCTGGAAGACGATATTTTCTAAGTCTAAACGCAAAAAACAATCCTTGGGATCCCCCCGCAAACCGGGGGGGCCCGCAAAAAATCTTAACTAAGAAAAACTGGTATCGGTCGCTGAATCACATGGGCGACGACAGAGAACAGCTCTGCCCAGTTCACAGGAGGAAAACCTATGGAATACGTAACCCCCACTCTGGAAATGCTCGTGTTTGAGACCGAGGACGTTATTACTACCAGTGAACCCGCCATTCAGGCACCCCCCTCTCTGGAGGACGACCATTTCTAAGGTCGACCCCCGAGGGATACCCTATGTAAGCCCTTAGGGTGCCCTGCGTTTTTGGGTACCCTCGCACATATCCTTCGCCAACATCTTTGGCGACTTTTTCCAATCGCATTTTTCCAATCGCATTTTCCCAAAATCAAACATTTTGAAAGAGGAATTTCGACATGAAAAGCAATCGTATCGCTCGGCTGCTTCTGTCTCTGATGTTGGTTATGGGTCTGCTCAGCAGCCTCATGACCATCCTGCCCGCCGCGGCAGAGGGAGAGACTGCCGTAGCAGAAAAGCCCGCAATTCCTGCGGCACCCACTGCCACCCTCAGTCCTGACGCGGACGTCTGGGACGGCTCCACTCTTACTGAGCCCACCGCAACTGTGGATGAGAACGTATATCTCATCGAGACCGCAGCACAGTTCATTTACCTGGTAAAGAACGCTACTGAGGAAACCACCATCGGTAAGACCTATATCCTGACCAAGGATATTGACCTGAACAGTATTGGGCTGGGCAACGGCTCCGGTCGTGTGCTGGCAGGTACCCTGGACGGTAACGGTCATGTGGTTGCCAACGTGCAGCTGCCTGTTACCAGAAGCTCTACGCCCTACCTGTTTGATAACCTGACCGGCACCATCAAGAATCTGACCATTTCCGGCCTTTACTGCAATTACAAAAGTGATAGAGCTCTTAAGACCGCCTTTATAAACGGTGTCAACGGCGGTACCATCGAGAACGTGAAGATCCTTGGCATTGATTTCAAAGCAGCCAGCATGGCAGGTGTGGTCTGTAATGCCACCAACGCTACCCTGAAGAATATCGTGACCAGCGGTACTATCACGTCCGTGGGTACCGGCACTTCCAACTACTATGCACCCGCTATTTACAAGGCAAACGGCTGTACCATTGACGGCGTGGTGAACTACGTCAATTTCGAGGGAGGTATGGTGGATGAGATCGGCATGGTGGTTGGCCAGCTGGTGACTGCAAAATCCACCGTGACCAACTGTATCAACTACGGCAACGCCACCCTTACCGGTGCAAAGATCATACTGGGCGGTATCGTAGGTAATATAGAGACTGCCAATGACTGTGTGATCGAAAACTGCACAAACTACGGTAATCTGTCCAACACCAGCACCAACGCCTATGAGATGGGCGGTATCCTGGGCAGAACCAAAGCGGACAAAGACTATTGCGTCACCCTGAAGAACTGCGTCAACTACGGTAACATCACTTCCGGCTATCAGAACGTGGGCGGTATTATTGGCCACTACGGCTTTAGAACCAATGACAGTGTGTCCCACGCTTATAACTGTGTCAACTACGGTGACATCACCGGCACCGGCAGAGTGGGCGGCCTCATCGGCTTGTCTAGCGGTAAGCAGAACGCTAACCAGG
>JAZORW010000112.1:0-1565 GCA_045656805.1 Eubacteriales bacterium
TAGAGGTAATAGGGACGGTAACCCGCGAACTTTGCCTTCAGCTGGGCATAGGAAACGCTCTTTCCTGCATCCCCTCCGGTAAGAGAGTAAACATCCTTCCCTTCCTTCTTCATATCAGCAGACCGCTTCACGCAGAAGGTATGTACGGTAATATTCTCGGGATCCAGCCGGATGATACCGTCAATGGTGCGGGAGAAGTTAGCAAAGGTATCTCCGGGCAGACCTGCAATCAGGTCTACGTTAATCTGGGGAATTCCGGACTTCTTCGCCATCTCGTAGGCACGGTAGAAATCCTCCACCGTGTGACGACGGCCAATGTTGACGAGGATCTCGTCTGACAAAGTCTGGGGATTGACGCTGATGCGGGTAACCCCGTGCTTTTTGGCAACAGCCAGCTTCCCCTCCGTGATGGTGTCGGGGCGACCGCTCTCCAAAGTAAATTCCATGAGTGTAGCAGGATCCACAAGGGAGGTGATCTTACCCAGCAGGGTATCCAGCTGCTCTTCTGTCAGAACCGTCGGAGTACCGCCACCGATATACACTGTGGCAATTCGTAGCCCTAACTCTCGGATGACAGATACCATATTCTCCAGGTCCTGATACAGCTTCTCCAAATACTCACCAATCAGGGACAGCAGCTTGGGCGAGGTACCGGATACAAAAGAGCAATAGGCGCAACGGCTGGGGCAGAAGGGGATAGAAACGTAGATGCTACATAGGTTTTTAGGCAGTTTTTTGGTCAGTGCCATTTCCGTATTGGCAACCGATACTGCCAGTGCCGCCTTCTGGGGATTTAAGAAATACTCGTCCCGCAGAATGCGTCTGGAACGGATGATACCGTTGCCCTTTTCAATCAGCTCTGTGGCAACCTTTGAGGGGCGTACACCCGTCAAAATGCCCCAGGGAGGAATATGACCAAACAGCTCCTTTCCTGCGGCAAACATGGCTCGTCCAACGGCGATCTTGTCGATCCGTTCCATGATCAGGTCAGGAGATGGCTCTACCACCGCCTCCTGCTTTGCCACCTTGCCAAAGGCCTTGATCTCTACAACACTCTTTACAGCACCGCTTTTGTAGCCCCGTACGTGTACGGTGACACGGGGGGTATCAGGGGTAGCACGTCCCTCCTCCGCAAACTTGGCGCCGGGAAAAAAGACCATGCAAAGGGTTTGCACATAATAGGGATTAATATCCCCGGTGATCCTTAAGATCATGCCTTTTTCCTCCTTAGATCGTCAGTGTTCAGGGTGATGGTCACAGGGCCGTCACACTCAAGGGAAATCTGCATATCCGCACCAAAAACGCCACATCCCACGTGGCTAATCCTCTCGCGGAGCAGTCCCAAAAAATATTCATATAGCTCATTTGCCACGTCCGGCTTAGCCGAGGCAAAGAAATCGGGTCTATTTCCGTGGCGACAATCGGCGTACAGTGTAAAATTAGACACCAAAAGTGCCTCTCCGCCAATATCGCGGCAGGAGAGATTCATTTTATCATTCTCGTCGCAAAAGATGCGTAGCTTTGCGATTTTTTCAGCCAGCATCAGGGCTTCCTCACGGGTATCC
>JAZORW010000113.1:0-2202 GCA_045656805.1 Eubacteriales bacterium
ACGGTACGGGTCATATCCGAGCAATAGCCCTTATATTTTGCACCGAAATCCATGGTTAAGAAGCCTGCGTGCAGTTTTTCGTTTCTGGGCTGACCGTGGGGAAGCGCACTGGCATCCCCCGATACGGCAATGGTATCAAAGGCATAGCCGTCAGCCCCCAGGCGACGCATCTGGAACTCCAGTTCCAGTGCCACCTCGATCTCGGTCATATCGGGGCGAAGCATACCCACCACCTTTGCAAAGGCAGCATCTGTGATGTCCTGTGCCTTTTGCATCAGGGCAACCTCTTCCGGGTCCTTCAGAACACGCATCTGGGAGAAGAGATTCCCTACGGGCTTGAGTTCGTACCCCTCGTACTGCTCCTCCATGCGGCGGAATTCAGCCACACTCAGGCTAGTATCCTCATAGCCTACGGAAGATACGCCGTCGCCCTTCAGAACGTCCAGAATAAAGGCAAGTCTGGGGGCAGGAGTCACTACCTTAAAGGCAGGATCTGCATACTTCTGTGCTTCCTCTAAATACCGAAAGTCCGTAACCATATAGGCGCTCTTTTGGGTAATGAGCAATAGGCCGTCAGTAAATGCGTAATTCAGAAGATACCGCTGGTTCAGCTCATTTGTGACCACTACGGCATCAATGCCCATCTCCCCCATACGGGTGCGCAGATTTTTAAGCTTCATGACTAATCTCCTCGTAATACCTCTTCATCATCAGGGCGTCTCTCGCCTGGGTTCCGGCAGACTCACAGATAATAGTGGGGGTCAGCCTGTCCCTTGCCAGGGCTTCCATCAAGGGGCGGTAATCAGGCCCCCATTCTGCCTCCTGGAAGGTCATGTGCCGCTTCTCCCCTGCGTCCGTCCATTCAATAAAGGAGAAATGGCAGTGCAAATTTCTCGCCACAGTGTCTCCCAGGACGTTTCCGATTTTATCGAAGACCCGAGCGTAATCATCCGGTGTAGTGAACACGCCCCCCAGGTCTCTGGCGTTCAGGTGGCCAAAGTCTACCACAGGCACCAGCCTGGGATCCAAACGGCACAGGTCGATCACCTCATCCAGGGTTCCCAGTTGATTTTTCTTACCCATGGTCTCGATGCCGATCTTCACGTTGGCGTACCCTACCGCCTCCAGGGCCTTTGAGAGGGTGTCGGATGCCAGATACATGGCCTCTTCCCGTGTGATTTTAGAACAAGAGCCCGCATGCACCACGATGGTATCTGCCCCCAGAAGGTCGGCAGCCCACAGGCTCTTATCGATATACTCAATGCTCTTCAGCCGTGTCTTCTCTACCGTACCCGACAGGGAGATAAAATAGGGGGCGTGCAGGGACATATGAATGCCCTCTCGCTTTGCAGCAAAGCCGATGGCACGCAGGGCATCCTCACTGGCCATTACGCCCTTGCCCGCCTCGTATTCATAGGCGGTCAAACCCATTTCCTTCACCCATGCGGGGGCGTCGGCGGTGCTTTTCTTTTTGGTCAGGTAAAAGGTTTCGTCATTTCCACCGGGGCCAAAAAAAGGTGTTTTGCGTTCCATTATCTTTCCTTTCTATTTTCGCGGCGGTGATAGGATCTGAGAATAGGCTTTTCCAGCAGTCGCTTTAGCCGTGTGCCAAGGTCTCTTTTATCCTTAATGGGAGGGAGCAAAATGGTACGGACGCCAATTCTGCGTCCTGCCCACACGTCGGTAAATACCTGATCCCCCATCATTGCCGTTTCTTCTTTTTTTGCCCCCAATGCCTCCATTGCCAGCCGTGTGCCACAGCGCAGGGGCTTCTTTCCCTTCGGAAACATAGGGATTCCTATCTTTTGATTAAAAAGCTCTACTCTCTCGTGCCCGTTATTAGAAACGAAGGCAGTAGCTATCCCTGCATCCCACAAGCCTTGAAACCACGCCAGTATTTCTTCATCCGGCTCAGGCTGCTCATAGGGTGCCAACGTATTGTCTATATCCAAAAGCAGAAAACGGATGCCCGCCTGCTGCAGCATCGCGGGGGTTGCCTGTCGATAGGTGTCTATATAAAAGTCCGGGCAAAAATAGCGACCCATAGGCCACCTCCCTATTAGTATTTTAATTATTTTACCATATACTATAGGGGAAATCAAGAATTTCATTTTTCTTTTAAAAAAGTATTGACAAACCCTAAACCTTGGGCTATAATAGTCAAGGTCTTTAGGACAGGTTGATGCGGGTGTAGTTCAATGG
>JAZORW010000114.1:0-1096 GCA_045656805.1 Eubacteriales bacterium
ATATTAACCTGAAACAATGCGGTCTTCAAAGTCAAACTCGGTTTCCATACGTCCCCCTTAAATAAACTTCTTCAGTGCCTGTGCAATCATATCGTTGACAGACATTTTATCAGGATCCATTCCGCGGATAGCCCCCATGGCGGTAGAGCGGTCATAGCCCAGTGCCATCAGTGCCTCTACGGCATCCTGCAGCTTACCGCTGACAGCGGCTGCAGGCTTCGTATCTGTAGACAGGGTGGTCTGGGTGCCACCTGTGAAGTCCATAGATACCTTGTCTCTCAGCTCCAGGATAATGCGGGAGGCAGTCTTAGAGCCCACGTTAGGCGCCTTCGCCAGAGACCGCACGTCCTCGGTGCAGACAGCCAGGCGGAAGCGGTCGGGGGTGAGGATAGACAGAATGCCCATGGCGGCCTTAGGTCCAACGCCCGATACCCCGATCAGAAGGCGGAAGCAATCCAGCTCTTCAGGGGTATAGAAGCCAAACAGCACAATGCCGTCCTCTCTGACCTGCAGATGGGTCATCAGCTTGGCATTGCCACCCATTTTTCCCCCAAGAGCCTCGGAGGTGGTATTGCTGACAGTCATACGGTACCCCACGCCGCCGCAGTCGATCACGGCTGTGTTGGCATCACGGTATACCAGGGTACCGCTTACGTAGTAAAACATATCCGTCTCCCTTTTTCCTTGATACTCTAATATACCACAAAAACGGCAAAAAGTAAAGGAGAAAAACTGCCGTTTCCCCCTTTTTGATAGCAATGCCCGGGGAAAATGGAGAAATCCGCCTGCTGCAATTGATTTTTCGCTTAGATTATGATATACTACAATGTAAAATTATAAAAGGCAGAAAGGAAACGGCATGATCATTCTTGGAATAGACCCCGGATATGCCATCGTTGGATGGGGCGTGGTGGAATGCAATGCAGGCCGCTTCCGACCCATTGCCTGCGGGGATATTCAGACCCCCGCCCATACGCCTATTGAAGAGCGTCTGGAAACCATTTACCGTGAAATGAACCGCATTATTGAGAAGTATCAGCCACAGGAGATGGCGGTGGAGGAGCTGTTTTTCAACACCAACATCACCACGGGTATT
>JAZORW010000115.1:0-2029 GCA_045656805.1 Eubacteriales bacterium
ATCACCGCCAAGTATAATCAGTTCACTCAAGAGGTCAGACGTGCCAACGCCCCGACCAACACCGAACTGATTACATGGGAGGAAGCGTGGACCCGCCTTCAGAACGGCAACCTGAAGATTGCCCGACTCACCGCTCTGAAGAACGCCACTCTTTTGCGCATCGATCAGAGCCTGTAGGTTCGTGCCACCGCCTGATACGAATACGGCAATGCGTGCTTTCGTTTCTACCATATCAGCACCGCTATATTACAGAAGGATCATCTTCTCGTCGCTGGCTACGATAGTACCAACGGCGTAGGCGTCAATTCCGCTTTCCTTCAGGGTTTGGATAGCCAGGTCTGCATCCTCTTCTGCTACTACGGCACACATACCGACACCCATATTGAAGGTGTTGTACATATCGCGAACGGGAATGTTACCGGTCTTAGCAATCAGATCGAAGATGGGCAGAACGCGAACGTCGGACATCTGGATCTTTGCACCCAGACCATCGGGAATGGAACGGGGAATATTTTCGTAGAATCCACCACCGGTGATGTGAGAAACGCCCTTAACGGTTACCTTCTCGAACAGGTTCAGCATGGGCTTTACATAAATCTTGGTGGGGGTGAGCAGGGTCTCGCCAACGCTCTTGCCACCCAGCTCTGCTACGGGCTTCGTCAGGTCGCTGTTTTCAACGTCGAATACCTTACGCACCAGGGAAAAACCGTTGGAATGCACGCCGCTGGAGGGCAGGGCGATAATCACGTCGCCGGGCTTCATGGTCTTGTTATTCAGGATCTTAGACTTATCTACAACGCCGACGGAGAAACCAGCCAGGTCATACTCGTCGATGGGGTAGAAGCCAGGCATCTCAGCGGTTTCACCGCCAATCAGAGCACTGCCACTCTGTACACAGCCCTCGGCTACGCCCGCAACGATCTGGGCGATCTTCTCGGGTACGTTCTTTCCGCATGCGATATAGTCAAGGAAGAACAGGGGCTTTGCACCGCAGCAAATAACGTCGTTTACGCACATTGCTACGCAGTCGATACCTACGGTATCGTGCTTATCCAGCAGGAATGCCAGCTTCAGCTTAGTGCCAACGCCGTCAGTACCGCTGACCAGAACAGGGCGTTCAATGCCCTTAATGTCCAGCTCGAAAAGACCACCAAAGCCACCCACGTCGGAGCATACCCCCGAGGTCATGGTGCGGGCGATGTGTGCCTTCATCAGTTCTACTGCCTTGTAGCCTGCGGTAATGTCTACGCCTGCGGCTGCATAGCTATCGGATTTTGAATTTTGAATGCTCATGATTTATTCCTTTCCGTTCCAACAATATGTGCATAGTTTACAGGGGTCAATGCCGATGGCCTTCACAATTCCCTCAAGGGATTGGAATTCCAAAGATGCGAATTTGAAATTCTCACAGATGGCCTGGCGCAGCTTCTGACCGCGCTCAGTGGAGGAGTCGCTGTATTCTTCGATGTGCTCGAAGCCCTCTTTGCCCTCCAGCTCCATGATGGTGCGTCTGGCAATCAGATCCATATCCGAGGTACCGCGGGAGAAATTCAAGAATTTACATCCATACATAATAGGGGGACATGCAGAACGCATGTGTACTTCCTTCGCACCGTTATCGTAAAGGAAGTCTACGGTTTCCTTCAGCTGGGTGCCACGAACGATAGAGTCGTCAACAAACAACAGTTTCTTGTCCTTGATCAGCTCGTGGATGGGAATTTGCTTCATCTTCGCCACCTTGTTTCTGTCTGCCTGCTTGGCGGGCATAAAGCTTCTGGGCCAGGTGGGGGTATATTTGATGAAGGGGCGGGAGAAGGGAACCCCGCTCTGGTTCGAATACCCAATGGCGTGGGGGGTGCCGGAGTCAGGCACGCCACTGACGTAGTCAATGTCCTGTGCTTTGCCTGACTTGCGGTCGTTTTCCGCCATGATCTCGCCATTTCGATATCGCATGACCTCTACGTTTACTCCCTCATAGTTAGAGTTGGGGTATCCGTAATAGGACCAAAGGAATGCACAGATACGCAGG
>JAZORW010000116.1:0-3804 GCA_045656805.1 Eubacteriales bacterium
GAAAGCAGAATATTTCCCTCTCCCCTGAGGCAAAGGGGGTCACCCTCCGTTTTGCCCACTCCCTCCCCGGGAAGATCTTTCCCGTCAGTGCGGGGAATATGATCGCCCGCACACTGGATACCACTCTAAAAAGCGAAGGACATCACATTCTATGATCGGTTACGCCTTTTGCGGCTCCTTCTGCACCCTGTCCCATTCTCTTGCCGCCCTGAGACGGCTACGGGCAGACGGCGTAGAGGTGCTGCCCATTTTCAGTGAGCGGGTGGCAACCACAGACACCCGCTTTTGGCGGGCAGAGGAATTCACGAAGACCGTGGAAGCCATGTGCGAAAGACGGGGGCTCTACACCATTGTAGAAACCGAGCCCCTGGGCCCCAGCATCAACCTGGATGCCCTGGTCATTGCCCCCTGCACGGGGAATACCCTGGCAAAGATCGCCCGTGGCATCACCGACTCTGCCGTCACCATGGCGGCGAAGGCACACATTCGCTCTGACCGTCCCCTGCTCTTGGCTCTCGCCTCCAACGACTCTCTGTCTGCCAATCTATCGAGCATTGCCCTCCTGCTCCAGCGAAAGCAGATCTTCTTCGTCCCCATGCGGCAGGACGACCCGGAGAAGAAGCCCCATTCCCTGGTGGCAGACTACACCGCCCTGCCCGATTGCCTGAGTCTGGCACTTTCGGGGAAACAGCTTCGCCCCCTGTTTTTATAGGGCAAAGGAAAAGGATAACGCATCCGCGTTATCCTTCTTTTCATGATCCCAGATCCGTCAGGCGGGAGAGGCCGTCGTCCTGGGGCATACAGTCACAGGCACCGCTATGCTCCAGGGTATCCTGGCAGGTCTTTTTTGCCGTGTGGCAGGCGTGGCGCATGGCATCCTCACAGCTCTCTGCCACCTGCTTCATAGAGTGACCCAGCAGGTTATATTTAGAGAGGAAATAGGTGGCGACGGTCATGGCACCCACCACAGACAGGGCGATGCCCATCCCCCGTAGCACACAGGCAGTGGTAGAGGGTTTTTTTCGACAAAACATACGAGTGGCTCCTTTGCTTTTCCGTATCAACTTCGCCCCTAGTATTCCCACGTGAGAGAAAACTATTCACGGCACCGCCTTGACAAGGATAAGAAAACAGGATACAATAAAACTGTAGAAATTTGTCAATATCTTGGGATCCCCAAGAGGAAGGACGTGCCTATGAAATGCTTTGCCTGCGGTCACACCTGGCAGGGGGAGGCAGGAGAGCCCTGCCCCGCCTGCGGAAAATGCGACTGTGAGGATGGGGAAGAGCTATACCGCGCCGCCATCCTGGCAGAAAAGGAAAAGCGATACCGTGCCGCCATCCGTGACTATTCCCGTGCGGCAGATGCCGGGGTATCCTACGCCGCCTTTGCGGTGTGCCGCTGTATGGACCGCAGCCAGGCACGGGGGGACAACCCCGACCTGTATGAATTCTGGCTTTCCTATGCCGCCATGCGAGACGGCATTGCCGCCCGTGCCTACGGCAAGTATTTCCGCCGTCTGGGGGACGAGAGAGCCGCCATGCGGCAATTCTGTGCCGCCGCTGATATGGGGCACGAGGGGGCACGTCTGGGGGTAGCCATGCACTATCTCCGTCACGGCAACCGTCCTGCCGCCAGATTTTATCTGAAGGGGCTAAGGCACCCCGTGGCATTTCTGATGCGCCTGTTTGCAGGTCTGCGCGGACCTGCCATTCGCCCCGTGTCACTGGAGGCACCCGACGACTCTGTAGAGCTGTACGGTAAGGGGGAGGCGGCTATGAGCCTGGGTCTGCCCCACATCGCCTTCTACTATTTTTCCACCGCCGCCGAAAACGCCTACTTCCCTGCCCTTGAGCGGGTGGCAGACATGTGCATGCGGGGGCAGGGCACCCAGCGAGACGGGGACAGGGTCCGTGCCTGTCTGACCCGTCTGGGCGAGGCAGGAAGACCGGATGCCTACGTCCGTCTGGGCGACCATTATATGAACGGCCTCATCGACACCTTCCCCAATCCCTCTGCCGCCTACGGTGCCTACCTGTTGGCCGCCCGTGGGGGTGACCCCGAGGGTATGGTGAACGTTGCCGACTGTCTATTAGACGGTAACGGTGTCGCCCGTGATCCCGCCCTGGCACTTCAGTGGTATGAGAGGGCTGTGGCACTGGGCCATGCAGGTGCCGAAGACCGTCTGGCAAGTGTAAAGCGTGAGGCAGCAAACCGCCTAAGAGAAGCCAAAGAGCTGCTGCAAAAGGGGGATAACGACGGTGCCCTAAAGGTACTGACGGCAGCCGCACAGGCAGGAGATACCGAGGCGATGTGCCTCTTGGGCGACTGCCTCTTGGCAGGCAAGGGGGGAAAGCCCTCTCCCAAGGGTGCCGCAGACTGGTATCGCCGTGCCGCCGAAAAACGCTCTGGCCGTGGCATGTACCGCCTGGGTGTTCTGTATATGAATAACCTGGGGGTTCCCTTTGACGCCCGCATGGCAGAGAAGCTACTGACCGCCGCCCGGAAGAGCGGCTTCCCCGCCGCCGAAAAGGCGCTGGAGGATCTGAAACGCAGAAAACACGCCTGGCTGGCAGGAAAGCTGTATTCCGCCGCCACGGTTGCCTACCGCCGTGGGGATAAGGCAGAGGCCATCCGCCTACGCCTGGCCGCCACCAAGCTGGGCAGTGGCAAGGCAGCCTATATCCTGGGATGCATGCACGAATGCGGCGACGGCGTCGCCGAGGACCGCACCAAAGCCAAGGAATTCTACACCCTGGCCCTCCGCCTGGGCTTCGACGATCCTACTAAGAAGCTATTCAGCCGCTACCTCCGCACTATTAAATAGGGCTTCATATTTCGGCAGAAGCGTGAGCAAGGGAGGATTTTGCATCTTATGAGAAACTCGGCAAAAACAATGACAGCTATAAATTGCAGTGCCGCGGCGGTTTTGTGGTTTCTGGGGCTTCTGACGCTACTATTTAACATTCTGGGACTTTGGGCACCTTGGCACCTTGCGGGCTTCGGTTTCCTTTTCTTCACCCCCGTTTCAGTGGTTCTCACCGTCATCGCCATAGTTTTTTCATGCACCTCAAAAGAAACCAAGCTTGTGGTTATAAATTCCGTTTTTACGGTGATTTCAATCGGCAGTATCCTCTTCACCTTTCTCGTATCATACACCTGGTTTTGGTGAAACATCCCCGACAGATTTTAAGGTCTGTCGGGGTTTGTTTTTTGTTTTTCGGGGTGTAACCTCTCCTTATATATACACGCGTATACACGCGGGCGCACGACCCATGCAAAAAGGGACTCCTCACGGGGTCCCTTTTTCTTTAGTTATACGTGACGTCCAAATGAATGGAAAGATACGTCAACACGTACTGATAATAATATTGAGCTTCAAAATAATCCCTGCCACCGTAGCGGCGCAGCAACTGCTTTTCGCTAAGAGAGGTATCTGCCATGGCCGCCTCTATCAGGGCGTTTACCCCCGTCTCCAGCTCCTCATCGGTGGGGCAGAGGTCAAAGGTCTTCGCCAGGGCGTAGATCACCAGATTTTCTTTCACCTGTGCCCGGGCTTCCTCTCTTAGATAGTCCTTAGCACTCAGCCCTGCCTCGCCCCCATAGATGGCGTGGGCGAAGGTGTCTAGGCTCTCCATGGCACCCGCACCAAATTCTGCCACGCAGGCACTGTATAGGGTGGTGTCACTCAAGCATGCGTCATACAGCTCTGCCAGGTCTTTTTTCAGACCTCGGGTCAGCTGTCTGACCTCTTTTTTGGGTAGCTTATGATAGGTCACACGGGGCTCTATGGCTTGCCACAG
>JAZORW010000117.1:0-13005 GCA_045656805.1 Eubacteriales bacterium
CTTCCAAGTCCTCATACCATAAAAAAGAGGGCAAGTATATCCTGACCTTCTTCGTGGCACCTGACGGCTCTTACCGCGATAGGGTGCAGGGATATGCAGACCGTCTGGGTCTGCCGGTATGGTCGATACAGTCCACTACCGTAAAGCGTACCAATTGTCAAAAGAGCATTTTGGGTGCTACCGTGGCAGACTTTGTAGCCCTGATTCAAAATGCAGATCTGGTAATCACCGACTCCTTCCATGGGGTGGCTATGTCACTGAACATGGGTGTGGACTTCGTGGCGTTTAAGAACGTGGGCAACCCCGTACGTGTGGCCGCTATGCTGGAAAAGCTGGGCATCCCCGAGCGGGTAGATCTGCCCCCCACCGAATACGCTCCCGTAAATTATGAGAGTGTCAATGAAAAACTGATCCCCCTGCGTGAAGACAGTCGCCGGTGGGTACAGAGTGCCCTGGAAGAGGACGAAACAGCAAAATAAGGAGAATTCCTATGAGAGCCATTTGTGAAAAGGAGAAATGCACCGCCTGCGGTGCCTGCGAGACGGTATGCCCCAAGAAGTGCATCCGTTCTGTTAGGCATGCAAACGGCTCCTTTCATATGGAAATAGACGAGGAACAGTGTATATCCTGTGGCCTTTGTACCTCTGTGTGCCCTGTTTGCACGCCTCTCGAAACCGCCCCTGCCATAGAGGCATATGCCGCAAGACGTACCCCTGCCGCTTTGGCAAGAGACTCTGCCTCCGGCGGTGTGGCATCTGCCATCTACGAATATGCCGTAGGACAGGGCATGGCCTGTGTAGGCGTGGTGAACGGGCAGAGGGGCCGCGTCGGCTTTGAAATGACGGATATTGGGGAGATGCTTCCCGCCTTCAAAAACAGCAGATATACCTTCAGCCATACGGATGGCATCTATAAGCGGGTCTGCCAGACCCTGAAGCAGGGCAAGGACGTGTTCTTCGTAGGTCTGCCCTGTCAGGTGGCGGCCATGCGCAGATATGCCGATACCGTGGGCTGCGGAGAGGGACGGCTGTATCTGGCCGACCTGGTGTGCCACGGCACCCCTCCACCCCAGTATTTAGAGCAGCACCTGAAGGCTCTTTGTGGGGATAAGGACGCAGTGGTCTCCTTCCGCGATCCCCGTTATTCTACCGACAGATTCTACTTTTCCCTGGCTGCGAGCGAGGGGAAAAAGCCCTACTATAAAAAGAGCCCCTATGACACGGACGTGTACCAGATCGGATATCATAACGCCCTGATCTACAGGGACGTGTGCTATGGCTGTGCCTATGCCAACGCCCAGCGTGTGGGCGACATTACCCTTGGGGATTACCACGGCCTGGGGAACAAGGCTCCCTGGCAGGGAGACGGACGAAAGCTGTCCCTGGTGCTGGTGAATACCCAGCGTGGTAAGGAGCTACTGGACGCCCTGGTGGCGGCAGGCATGCTGAACGTGTGGCAAAGGCCCACCGAGGAGCCCATTCAGGGCGACCCTCAGCTGAGGCACCCATCGGTGGCTCCCGCTGAAAGAGAAACCTTCGTTTCCCTATATGAAAAGACGGGAGACTTTGAGACTGCGGCAAAGGAGGCCTTCCGCCCCTACGTGGTCCGTAACCGTCGCAGAAAGCTGACGGGGATCCCCCTGGCACGCCGTGTAGCAAGACGGCTGATGCCCCGAGGACTGAAGCAGTCCCTAAAGAAAGCACTTAAAAAGAAAGCGTGAATTTCATGACCAAAAGTTTTGAAGGAAAGGAGGCCCGACCCATGACAGAGCGTAAATCCAGTCTGCTGAACGAATTACCCTTTTTGATTGCCTTCCTCTATGCCTTGGGAACGGTTTTGCCTATCATCCCGAACTTTAACGTAATGCTGGCTGCTCTGGCGGCACTGACCATTGGTATCAGCTTTCTCACCTCCAATCTGAGTGTAGGTGGATGGCTGCTGCTCTTTGCCTGCGTTTCAGAGACGTTGCTGGCGTATTTCGTCACAGACGGGCCACTGCTGAGCCGTAACGAGATCGCCTATTTCCTGATTTTCGGTCTTTACGTGCTTTACTTTGTAAACAACATGGACAAACTGCCTCAGTTTGTGCGGAAATATAAGAAATACCTGATAGCTATCTGTGTGATCTGGCACCTTGTGGTGCTGGTGTCTTTCCCTCTGACCGACTCTTGGGCAGGTGGCGCCGTAGGGCAGGGCTCCTTCGAATCCTTTGCAAAGGATACCTTCCGCCTCTCCCCCAGTGCGACCCTGATCATGGGTATCTCCCTGCTTTTGATCGTGTATTTCAGACGGCAATACGTAATGTACTCCTTCCTGCCTATGCTAACCATCCTTTTGGGTGCCTCCCGTACCTATCTGGTAGTAGGTGTGTGCCTGATGGCGGTGGTGCTGTACTTCGGCATTCGGAATAAGCTGGCGTATACGTCGGTGCTTGTGATCCTGGGTTGCCTTGCTACCATCATCGTTTTAAACTCTGCTATGGGTCAGAAGATCCTTACCAGCCTTGACGACGATGCGTACCTGGACCCTCTGGCACAGTTTACCAGTAGCCGCAGTAACTTCTGGGAAAAGGATATGGAGGCGTTTTCCGACGTATCCTTCTTGCGTAAGGTGTTTGGATGCGGATATAACTTTATTCGAGAGCAGACCGCCAGCTATCTGAACCCTGACGGACTCTGGGCACATAACGACTATATTCAGGCACTTCTTACCTTTGGCTACGTAGGTCTGTTTACCTACCTGGGCTTTGCCTTTATGCTCTTTAAGAATATTCTTAAAAAGCGGGTGCCCCTATTGCTGAAGATAGCCATCCTCTTTATCTGGTTCTTTAACGCTATGTTTAACATGGTGTATACCTACATGTGCGCCGTTATTTCTCTGTATCTGGTGGTAGCGGCACTGGACTATTATTACAACCGCCGTATGCCAAAAAAGAAGAAGGCCGTTTCAAAGGAAAACGCCTGATCGTATCCAAGGCCCTATGGGGCTGCGGGTTTGAAATAGAGAATTTTCGAAAGGAGGACACCCAATGAGAAAAAATGAAAAAGCGGTTTTGGACATCATTCGCGGTGTCCTTTTGGGAGAGCCACTGCCCGAGAGTGTGGACTGGCAAACGGTTGCCATGGTGCTGAAGCAGCATCATATGGAGGGCTTTCTGTATCATGCTGCCCGTGGGCGTGCTGACGTGCCGAAAGAGGTTCTGCAAAAGGCACAGAACATTTACTTTGCCACTATGGGTCAACAGATCCAGCAGACCCATTACGCATCCCTGATCTTTGAGGGGCTAAAGGAGGCGGGTATCCCTTACATGCCTATGAAGGGCACCTGCCTGCGTCCCCTGTATCCTTATCCGGAACTGAGGCTATCCTGTGACGTGGACTTTCTTTTCCCGCCTCAGCACCGTGAAAGGGTGAGGGAGATCCTGGAGGGCTTGTCCTTCCGACTGGACGGACAGTGGTTTCACCACGATATGTACTCTCTGGGGGCGGTGACGGTAGAGCCTCACTTTGGCCTATGTGACAGAGACCCTGTGGGAGAGGCCTATTACGCCCACGTATGGGATCGCCTGAAGACTGACGACGGTATTCTCTACTACTTTACCGTGGAGGAATTTTATATTTTCCTTCTCTATCACGCCTATAAGCATATGTGTGAGGGTGGGGCAGGAATTCGGTCTGTTCTGGACCTGTGGATCTTTAACCGTGCACATCCCAGTATGGATAGAGATGCCGTTTCTCTTGGGTGCGAAAAGCTGGGCATGACCAAATTCCTTTCCGCTATTGAGCGACTGATGGGCGTTTGGTTTGATGGAAATCCCTCGGATGAGGATAGCGAGGTTTTGTCCAGCTACATTTTCGAGGGGGGTGCCTACGGCACCACGCTCCAGGGTGCAGAAATGCACGCCGTCAGAGAGCTGAGCAACAATACCTCTGCGGGCAAGGCCAGATGGCAGCACCTGCTGGGTCGCTTCCTCTTGCCCTATCCCAAAATGCGTCTGAGATATCCGTGCCTGAAGAAGCTGCCCTTCCTCCTGCCCCTGTTCTGGGTGATCAGGTGGCTGGGAGTTTTAACCCCTGCCGGCAGACGCAGACTCAGGGATAGAATCGCACTGATCCGCACCATGGACGAGCAGGGCCTGGGCAAGGCCTCTCGGGTGCATAACATCATTCACTGAGAAAGGAGAGCCTTATGGGTGAAGTTTTAAGCTTATACAGAAAGACCCTGGATGAAAGCCCCCTGGTGGGCAAGATCCGCCGCTTTTTTGAGAGCGACCTATACCTGGCATTGCTGGCGGCCGCAACCGTATTTTCCTATGCTCTCCAGCTGGAGGTGGTGCTGTGGTACCTGGTGGTGCTGGTGGGATGCTTCTCTCTTGTGATATCTAAGGATCTTTCCCCCGCCCTACCCATTACCTTCTTAGCCCCCTTCTTCGTATCTGTGGGCAATTCCCCCGGCAGGCTCAGGTATTCCGGCTCTCTCTTCGAGGGGTGGAGCCTTTTGCTGATCGGTGTGCTGATTGGTATTATCATCACCTCCTTTATCTTCCGCATGGCTTTGTGGGGTGTATGTGCCGCGAAGCCCGTGCCCAAAAGGAGTCGCCTGCTGTTACCCTCTCTCTTTTTGCTGATAGGGCTGCTGCTGAACGGCCTGGGCAGCGAAACCCACGGTATGCGGGATATGCTGTTTGGCCTGTTGACTGCTGCTTGTTGGCTGGGATTTTTCTTCATTTATTATTATAATGCGCCCCGTGGCAAGGGTGCCATTGACTACTTCTGCCGCTGTTGCTTCTGGGTGGCGGTGGCCCTCTTGGGCGAGTTCCTCTGGCTGTGGGGCTCACAAAACGCCTTTGTAAACGGACAGCTGGACAGCACCCGTTTCTTCTTCGGCTGGGGCATTCATAATAACTACGGTTGTATGATGTGCATGCTTCTGGGGCCCATCTTCTATCTGGCGGCAACCAAGAAAAAGCATTGGAGATACTATTTCGTAGCACTGGCGGGTTGGGTGGCAGTGGCCCTGACCAACAGTCGGTCTACCCTGGCGGTATCTACCCTGTTAGTGGGTGTTTGCTCGATCCTGCTGTGCTTCCTTGGAAAGCATAAGCGGCGCTATCGCCGTGCCCTGCAGGTGCTGATCATTTTGGTGTGCCTGTTCTTGATCCTTATGGGTGATTCCCTGTCTCGCCTTCTGCCTCGTCTCTTTGACGCAGATCTGGGGGACAATGGACGCTTCAAGCTGTGGCGCGGAGGCGTTCGGAACTTCTTGAATGCACCCCTCTTTGGCGTGGGATTCTATGCCATTGACTTTAAGTCCTTCTTCTCGGGCGGATATCCCGGCTTCTTGCATAATACGGTCTTGGAGCTGATGGCGGCAGGCGGCGTGGTGCTGATTGCAGTCTACCTGTATTACCGTTACCACACCCTGAAGATCCTGTGCCGGAGAATGACCCTGGAAAGGCTCTTCCTGGGGCTCAGTATTGGAGCACTGCTTCTTGCCAGTATGATCGACAATCACGTCTTTAATATCTATCCCTGCTTTTACTATGCGGTGGCACTGGCACTGGCCGAGCATGATCTGAACGATACTCTGGAGGGGAATGGGGAGCCCCTGAAGAAAAAGCCTCTAAGGATTCCCAACTGGGTGCGACGGCTGATAGAAAAGCTGAGGATCAAAGAGGAAGAGTAATTTTCTCTGAAGGTCACACCCTATGCCATGAAAAAATTCAGGGGATAAATAATAAAACACCCCCTGTTTTCACGGCTCCGCCCGGATGAAAACAGCCTGGCTGCAAGGCTTGCTTTATCTCCAAAAAAGGGTGGAATATCTGTTCTACTTGACAGAAATATATACTATGT
This sequence comes from Eubacteriales bacterium, assembly GCA_045656805.1. Taxonomy (GTDB): domain Bacteria; phylum Bacillota; class Clostridia; order Oscillospirales; family CAG-272; genus UBA1740. The sequence goes on from JAZORW010000117.1 coordinate 5,856, forward strand.
GTATAATATATATGTATGTTCACGCACGCTTGCGTGTGATCCGTTTAAAATTTATCTCTTAGGAGAAAGAGGAGTTAATCATGGAACAAGAGTACACTGCACAGAAGGGGATCGGCTTTGACACCCTGTGGATTGTGGCTAAGAGGTGTCTTATATGGATGCTGGTTGCTGCAGTTGTTTTGGGCACTGTCGCCTTCGTAGCTTCTTTTGCTACCACCCCTGTGACGTACACCGTCAAGACGGAGTATCTGGTACATACCACCAACACCAACACCGGCTCTCTTGCAGAGGATCTGGCAGAGGTTGTGATTACCGAGAACGCTACCCGTTACGTTATGGAGTCCTATGACCCCAAGGCTGAGTTTACGGATGCAGATATTTATCAGGCAAATCGGATGCTGAGTGCCTCTCAGAAGGGTAACTCTCTGATCGTACTGACCTTTACCGGTCGTGATAAGGACACCGTAGTTCACGTAGCCCTGGCATACGAGAAGTATCTTTCCGAGTACATTTCTACCCAGATGTATGCAGGTCGTAACGTATCTCTGAGAACCTCTGAGAACTGCAAGACCGATCCTAACGGTACCCGCAGCGGCCTTCTGCGCAACACTGCCATCAGTGCTGCCGTAGGTGCGATCTTGGTTTACGGTGTATTCTTCACACTGTACCTGGTGGATAAGAGGGTACGTGGCGGTGAGACTCTCAAGGAGAAGTTCCCTGAAACCGACATCCTGGCGTGCATTCCCTTCGCAGAAGAGGACGATGCCGACGTGGTAGAGGCATACCGTAACCTGCGTATTAAGCTGTCCTACGTAGCCGGCGAAGAAGGCAAGGTGTTTGCAGTGACCGGCACCTGTGAGGGTGAGGGCAAGACTGCAGTGGCACTGAATCTGGCTACCTCTTATGCAAAGCTGGGTAAGAAGGTTCTGGTGCTGGAGGCTGATCTGAGAAACCCCTCCATTGCAGAGGTGCTGAATGCTGATGAGTCTCAGGACGCCGAGGTAACCGAGGAAGAGGCAGTTGAGGTACCCGCAGGTCTGGCTGATTACCTGAGCGGTGAAGCAGCCCTGGAGGCGTGCGTGACCGCAGGCGTGCTGGAGAATATGGACGTGCTGACCGCAGGTCACGTATTCGCAGACGCTGTGGATCTCTTCCCCTCTGAGAAGATGCGTAGTGCTATTGAGGCTCTGCGTAATAACTATGACGTAATCCTGGTAGACCTGCCTGCCGTAACCCAGGTGGGTGATGCCGCAATGCTGGCACCCCTCCTTGACGGATATATGCTGGTAGCCCGTGTGGCCTACACCAATGTGAAGGCTCTGCAGGATGCATGTGAGGATATGGACCGTCTGTCCATGCGTAATTACGGTTTCGTGCTGCTGGGGGCAAACTAATTCGTTTCTGACTTTCAAGGGCTCGATAAGGAGATGCTATGAAGAAAATCAGTGTGCTGGGTGCGGGGACATGGGGCATTGCTCTGGCACAGGCGCTGGCCAGTGACGGACACGAGGTGACCGTTTGGTCTGCCGTCGCTAAAGAACTGGAGATCCTGTCCACCACACACGTACACCCCAACCTTCCCGACGTACGCATTTCAGACGCCATTCAGTATGAATGGGAGATAGGGGAGGCATGCCGTGGCAGAGACCTGCTGCTGTTTGCCGTTCCTTCTGTTTACCTGCGTGCAACCGTCCTGCGTGCGAAGCCCTTTATCGAGGACGGACAGCTCATTGCCGACGCTGCAAAGGGAATTGAAGAAAAGACCCTCATGACTATGTCAGAGGTCATTCGTGACGTGCTATCCGATACTGCACCCCATGCAAAGGTGGTTGCCCTCTCCGGTCCCACTCATGCAGAGGAGGTGGCGGCAGGGCTTCCTACCGCTATCGTATCCGCCTGCGAGGATCTGGAGGCAGCCGTGGCTGTGCAGGATATCTTTATGAGTCCCCAGTTCCGCGTTTACGTAAACCGTGACTGCCGTGGGGTAGAGCTGAGCGGGGCGCTGAAGAACATCATTGCTCTGGCCTCGGGTATTGCCAACGGCCTCGGCTTTGGTGACAACACCCGTGCCGCCATCATCACCCGTGGTCTGGCTGAGATCTCCAGACTGGGTATGGCAATGGGATGCCAGTCTGAAACCTTCCACGGTCTGGCAGGCATGGGAGATCTGGTGGTTACCTGTACCTCCCTCAATTCTCGCAACAATACTGCCGGGAACCTGATCGGTCGTGGCTATTCCTTGGAGGAGGCTGTTCAGAGCGTGGGTATGGTAGTAGAGGGTGTCAACGCCCTGGGCGCCGCCCTGGATCTGGCAGACAAATACGGCGTAGAGCTACCCATTATCACTGCCGTTGATCTGGTACTGCATAAGGGTGTCCGCCCTGCAGATGCGGTAAATGCACTGATGGGCCGAGCTCGCCGTGCAGAGTAATATGATTTTGAAGAACCCTACCATTCGGTGGGGTTCTTTTTTAGGCTCTCTGCCTTGCCTTTGAAAGGTGGCAGATGACACGCCTTGTGGAAATCAGGCAGAAGGCAAACAGATACACCAAGCATCCATAAGCGAAAAGGTATGCCCCGTGCCCCAGTTTATCCTGTAAGATAGCCAGTGGGGGCAGGTAGGAGTGGAGTAGCCCCCCATAATTAAAGCCCGTCAGGCGTGCCATAGGCAGGGTGACTGTCGCCCATAGAGCGGCAAAGGAGAGGTACCGAAGGGTATCTTTTTTACGGGGACGATAATCGCCCGACGTCACTAAGAAAAAGAAGAGCAGCAATACCCCTGCATGATAGAAATAGGCGTGGAAATGATAATAAGAGGAAAAGACCTGTGCCGTATCCCCCACCACCTGATAGGGGTTAAAGAGCAGAGAGAAGAAAAGAAAGGTGCCCCCCACGTAGGAGGTGCAGGCACCCAGGTGCCGTATTTTCCCATAGCCAAACAGGTAGGCACCAAGGGAGAGATAAAAGGTGGTGGAGTAGTGAAAGGGGTAGTAGAGGGGAGAGGTGGCGACCCCGCTTTTTTGGGCGACGAGATGCTTACATAGCTCGGATGCGATCAGTAAGAGATAGAGGCATCTTCCCATCCAAAGGCCCCTCTGTTTATCTGCCCTTGACCACAGCAGGGCAACCGATAGGGTCAGGGCGAGGGTCAGGGGAATGACGAGAAAATGGCTGGGGTACCAGGACATGGGAAACCTCCTGACTTTTTGGTACCGCCCCTTGCATTCAGGGGGCGTGTGTGGTAGAATGAAACCAGTATAAGTTAGTTTGTCAGGCAGGGCGGTTTTTATCCTTTTTTATATCCTCGCCCTGACTGTTTTTGGGGGTGTGGTATGCCGAGCCTATATTCTGACGCTGCGTCAGAGCACTTTCGCAAATGTACCACTGCCGTTTATACTGAGACCACCTCCACCGGTGGTATCGGGACGCTGGGGGAGCGGATGCTCCACGCGTGTCTGAAGCGGTATATATGCCCCGACGTGACCTGCCATGAGGTAAAGGTGGGCAGATACCATGCCGACGTGCTGATCCAGGGACACATCTATGAAATACAGACCCGCCGCCTGGACAGGCTGCGTACCAAACTTGAGACATTGCTGCCAAAGTACCCTGTAACAGTGGTATATCCCGTATCGGCGAAAACCACCCTTGCCTGGTTAGACCCGAATGATGGCACCCTATCCACCCCCAGAAGGAGCCCCAAGAAGGGCAAATTGCAGGCAGCGCTCTACGAACTATACGGCTTGGGAGATTTGCTACTGCACCCCAATTTCAGCCTGCGTGTGATACTATGTGATACTGAGGAATTTCGCATCCTCTCCGGTTACGGAACAGGGCGGAAGCGTCGGGCACCCAGAGCAGAGCGCATCCCTACCGCACTGGTGGAGGATTACCTATTCAATAGCCCCAGTGAATACGAAACCCTATTGCCCCCTGAGCTAAAGGAGCCCTTTACCTCAAAGGAGCTGTGTCACGCTATGGGGCTACACCCAAATGCCGCCTGGCGATCACTGCACACCCTTTTGACCCTGGGACTGATAGAGCAGGTGGGAAAGCAGGGGAGAGCATTTCTATATAGGAGGGTAAGCCATGGAGGCGTATAACTCTTGCCGGCTGTGTCCCAGAGCCTGCGGAGTAGACCGTACCCGGGGAGAGCGGGGCCTGTGTGGCGTGCCTGCCACCCTCACCCTTGCCAGAGCTATGCTTCACCACTGGGAGGAGCCCTGTATATCAGGAGATAAGGGCAGCGGAACCATCTTCTTCAGCGGTTGTCCCCTGGGATGTATTTACTGTCAGAACAGACCCATTGCCACCGCTCAGGTGGGTAAGGAGGTGCCAGAGGGACGCCTGGAGGAGATCTTCTGGGAGCTACATGCACAGGGTGCCCATAATATTAACCTGGTCACTGCAACACAGTATACCCCATCGGTGATAAAGGCAATAAAAAGTGCAAAGAAGCAGGGCTTTCCCCTGCCCTTTGTATGGAACAGCTCAGGGTATGAGAGTGTAAAGACCCTGAAGACGTTAGACGGACTGGTGGATATATACCTGACCGATATGCGGTACAGCACCCCGCGTCCCGCACAGGCGTACTCTAACGCCCCCGACTATCCCCGGGTAGCGTGGGATGCCATAGCGGAGATGGTCAGACAGAGAGGAAGCTGTATCTTTGACGAACACAACCTCTTAAAAGAGGGGGTCGTGGTACGCCTTCTCATGCTACCCGGCAGTGAGGGGGAGGCAAGACTTTCCCTTTTACGGTTATACAAGGAATACGGAGATAAAATTTACTTCAGCCTGATGCAACAGTATACTCCCATGCCCTCCCTTCCCCCACCCTTAGACGGACGGGTAGGAGAGGGTGCCTATGCCAGGCTGGTGTCCTACGCCCGCCGTCTGGGTGTCACCCGGGCATACGTGCAGGAGCGGGAGGCGGCAGAGGATAGCTTTATTCCCCACTTTGATTTAACAGGAATTTAATTCGGAGGAATCTATGAAAAAGACCTATTACATTCGCCATCCTAAGGCAGTACACGGAGAGGATGCCCTGTATCGTTTCCGCCGTACCTATACCCTGACCGACCCCAAGGCGGGACAGGTCAATATCTTGGCGGATGCCAGATATAAGCTGTGGATCAACGGACAGTTCGTTTCCTGCGGTCCCTGCAAGGGTAGCCGACACATGCGGTATTACGATCCCGTGGATATTACCCCCTACCTGAAGGCGGGGGAGAACGAGTTTTACGTATTGCTCCTGGCTCTGCACGGACATGAGTTTATGGACGTGGGAGACATTCAGCTGAACGCCGTGATCCGCTCCGGCGAGGGCTTCCTCTGTATGCAGGGGAGCATCACCGACGGTGACCAAACCCTTGCCATCGCAACCGATGGCAACTGGGAATGTGCAAAAGAGGATCACGTCACCTTCTCCACCCAGTTCTACGTGGGACTAAACGAGCATATCACCGAGGGCTATGGCCGTGACCTGACCTGGTATCAGGCAGCACGCTCTCCTATGCAGCCCATGATTTCCGGGGAAACCATCCCCTTCGGCGGTATTCTGTCTGCCTATGCCTCTCCCCGCCCCATTCCTATGATGAAGTACGTGCCTCGCACCTTCACCATGCGGGACGGATACTGGGATGCAGGAGAGCTGATGACGGGCTATATCCGTCTGCGTGCCAAGGGTACGGGTACCATCACCATGAGATGCGGTGAGTGCTTCGTTCCCGAAAACGGCGTAAAATATGACCGTACCGATACCTCCGGTGTGCTTTTCGGCCACGACGATACCTTCCGCCTGGATGGAGAGCTGGACTACGAGAGCTTCTGGTTCCGCACCTTCCGCTTTGTGGGGTTGACCTGTACGGGGGACGTGGAAATTGAAGAGCTGTCCTACGTGGAAACCGGTTATCCCCTGGAAACGGGAGATGGATATGACTTCGGCACCGAGCGGGACAACGCCCTGTGGGATATTTCCCTGCGTACCCTCCGCCGCTGCATGCAGGAGACCTACGTGGACTGCCCCTATTATGAGCAGCTGCAGTACTGCATGGACACCTATTCTCAGACTCTGTTCACCTATATGGTATCTATGGATACCAGACTGGCAAAGCGAGCCCTTGACGATTTCGCTATGACCTGGCGTCCCGGATATCTGACCGAGTGTAGGGCACCCTCCTGCATGAGACAGTATATTCCCGGCTTCTCTCTGTTCTTTATCTACATGGCGAACATGTATGAGGCGAGAACCGAGGACCGCGAGGGCATCCGCTATCTGATGCCCATCATCGACGGCATTCTCACTTATTTCGACACCCACCGCAACGAGTATGGCCTGGTAGGTGCCAGCGATATGTGGGACTTCGTAGATTGGGCAGAGGATTGGCGGAAGCACGAGGGTGCCCCCATCCACAGGCGTGGGGAGGGCATCACCGTATATACCATGATGTATGCCGAGGCACTGCGTGTGGGTGCCAGACTGCAGAGGCTCTTTGGTCGCGGTGCGGTGGCAGAGGAATATCTGCTGCGTGCCGAGGAGGTACTCTCTGCTGTAAAGACCCATTGCTATGACCCCGAAAAGGCTCTGTATGCAGACAGCGAGAGAAAAGAGCAGTATTCTCAGCATTCCCAGATCTGGGCAGTGCTCACCGAGCAGGTAACAGGGGAGGCGGCAAAGGAATTGCTTCGCAAGTCCCTGACCCTATCCGCACAGGGCGGATATGCATACGCCTATCTGTGGTTCCGTTCCCTTGAAAAGGCGGGCTGCTATGAGGAGCTGTGCGGGACTATGTTTGATCAGTTCTACGGCCTCTTGGATATGCACTGCTCCACCATTCCCGAAACCCCCTATTCCCATACCAGAAGTGAGTGCCACGCCTGGGGTGCGGTGGCTCTGTATGAGTTCACCACCATGATCTTGGGTGTGAAGCTACTGGATAACAGCCCCCGTATCCTGAAGATTGCCCCCCGCCCCATGGGTCGCACCCATGCGAAGGGTCCCGTGATGACCAAGTGGGGTCGCGTGGACGTGGCATGGCAGATAGTGGGTGATGCCTTTGAGGTGCGGGTGGATACCCCCGCCGAGATGGCAGTGGAGATCACCGTTCCTTCCGGCTACGCCGGCTACCGTGTATACCTGAACGGCAAG
>JAZORW010000118.1:0-6830 GCA_045656805.1 Eubacteriales bacterium
CCTCCTTGTCGCCCTTCTGGCGGATCACCAGCTTAATGGGGGTGCCACGGAAGCCAAAGGTTTCTCTCAGGCAATTCTCAATATACCGCTGGTAGGAGAAATGGAACAGCTCTGCATTATTGCAGAAAAGAACGAAGGTGGGGGGAGCCACGTGGCTCTGGGTCATATAGTAGATCTTCAGCCGCTTACCCTTATCAGAGGGGGGCTGATTTCTGGCGGTGATATCCGACAGCAGATCGTTTAGAGTACCCGTGGTAATTCTCAGCCTGGCCTGATCGTATACCGACAGGATCATCTCGTACAGGGTGTTTACCCTCTGTCCCGTCAGGGCGGATACAAACTGAATGGGGGCGTAGGTCATATAAGACAGGGCGGTACGCACCTGCTTGGTTGCCTCGTTTGCCGTGGAATTATCCTTCTCCAGGCTATCCCACTTATTAAGACAAATGATAGACGCCTTTCCTGCCTCGTGGGCAATGCCGGCAATCCGCTCGTCCTGCTCGGTCACACCCTCCTGGGCGTCCACCATGATCAGGCATACGTCTGCCCGCTCCACTGCCATGTGGGCACGGAGGACAGAATACTTCTCGATCTTATCGTCTACCTTCGACTGACGGCGAATACCTGCGGTATCAATAAAGCAGAACTTGCCGTATTCATTCTCCACAATGGTGTCCACCGCATCACGGGTGGTGCCGGGAATGTTAGAAACGATGAGACGCTCGCTACCCACCAGACGGTTGATGATAGAGGATTTACCTGCGTTAGGCTTTCCGATCACTGCCACGCGGATCATATCCTCGTCCTCCTCGTCAGAGGAAACGGGGGGCAGATTTTCCACGATTCTGTCCAACAGATCTCCCGTGCCACTGCCGTGGAGGGAGGATAGAGGGATGGGGTCATCTTTTACGCCCAATTCATAGAATTCGTAATACTCAAAGGGCAGGTCGCCAACACGGTCGATCTTATTGACGCACACGATGACAGGCTTCCCACTCTTGCCCAGCATGACGGCGATCTCGCGGTCGTCTGCTACCAGACCCGCACGCACGTCACACAAAAAGACGATGACGTCTGCACTCTCAATGGCCACCTGTGCCTGGAAACGCATCTGCTTCAGGATAATATCGTCGGTCTTGGGCTCAATGCCTCCGGTATCGATGAGGCTAAAGCGGCGGCCACACCATTCGGCCTCACCGTAAATGCGGTCACGGGTAACGCCTGGGGTGTCCTCTACAATCGAGCGACGCTCGCCTATCAGCTTATTAAACAGGGTGGATTTGCCCACGTTGGGGCGACCCACGATAGCGACTACGGGCTTTGCCATGGCGACTCCTCTCTTAATCTGGAAAATTTCTCAATATAAGAGTATAACAAAAAGAGTGAAGAAAATCAAGGGAGAAGGGAAAATCCGGGGGAGGAGGGCAAAGAAAAAAGGGCTCTCGCCCACAAAAAACCAAAAAAGGAGACCGACAACTTTTTTTGCCAAACCCCTTGACATACCCCTCTCGCCGTGCTATAATCCCATTGTTATCCTAAGACAGCAGGTTCCCGGTAAAAGCGTTGCTTTCCTGCCGAGGTGGCACCCATACGCTATGCATATGCTATGTTTTGTGGTCCCTCTCGGCTTGTCGGGAAGGGATTATTTTTTATTCTACACGGAGGAAAGAGAAATGCCGAGTAACAAGATTCTCGCAGAGAAGCAGGCTCAGGCTGCCGCCCTGACAGAAGAGCTGAAGGGTGCAGTGGCAGGCGTACTGGTAAAGTACGAGGGTATCACCGTTGAGGATGATACGAAGCTGCGTGCCGCTCTGCGTAAGGCAGGCGTTGTTTACACCGTAAAGAAGAACTCCATGATCGGCCGTGCTTGCGAGGGTGCAGGCTATGGCGAGATGAAGCAGTATCTGACCGGTATGAACGGCATCGCCTACAGCAACAGCGATCCTATCGCCGCTGCTAAGATTATGAAGGAATACGCCGACAAGATCGATACCTTTGAGATTAAGGCCGGTTTCGTTGACGGCGCTATGCTGGATACCGCAGGTGTTACTGCCCTGGCAGAAACCCCCAGCAAGGAAGTCCTTCTCGCACGTTTGCTTGGTTCTATGATGAGCCCCCTGAACAGCTTCGCACGCTGCCTGCAGGCCATCATCGACAAGCAGAACGAAGACGCCCCCGCAGAGGCTTAATTCTGCAAATCCAATTTAACTAATTAAAAGAATTTTTCGGAGGTACTAAAAATGGCAAACGAAAAGACCACTCAGATTATCGACCTGGTTAAGGAGCTGACCATCCTGGAGCTGGCTGACCTGGTAAAGGCTATGGAAGAGGAATTCGGCGTATCCGCTGCTCCTGTTGCAGTTGCAGCAGTTGGCGGTGCAGCTCCCGCAGCAGCAGCTGAGGAGAAGACCGAGTTCGACGTTATCCTGAAGGACGCTGGTGCAGCGAAGCTGAACGTTATCAAGGCTGTTCGCTCTATCACCGGTCTGGGCCTGAAGGAAGCTAAGGACCTGGTAGAGGGTGCTCCCAAGGCTATCAAGGAAGGCGTTTCCAAGGAAGAGGCTGACAAGGTTGCCGAGGAGCTGAAGGCTGCCGGCGCTGAAGTTGAAGTGAAGTAATTTCTCACTTTCTCCAGGACACCGCACACCTGCCTGCAAGGTGGACGGTGTCCTTTTTCTTTTCACAGTAGCCGCCCCAGCACGTGGGCGGCCTTTTGATTATCGGGCAAAACGGTGTACACCACCACTCTGCCGTATATCCCAAGAAAGGCGTCCCGGGTGGCAGAGGTATCGGTCAAGGGGGTGGCTCTCAGGGTCGCCAGCCGTCCCTCCAGGGTGCCCAGCATCTCGTAGGCACTGTCCTTATCGGGGCAAAGAAAGATGCCCATTTCATATACACACGTCAAAGAGGAGCCAAGAAATATAGCATATTCCTCCACGTCCTCCTTGTCGTCTCCCCCGCTTTCCCGCCCGTATAACAGAGTGTACACCTCTCTCGGCAGATACCCTGCCTCCCCCTCACGGGCGTTGCTCACGTATACCCTCCCCGGGGGCATGGGATACAAAGAGGCGAACTCCTTCATCACCTCTTGGGGCGTCTGCACGCCCCCACACCCTACAAGGCTGACCGCACACCCCACACATACTATAAGGGCTATCCACCTACGCACCCGACCACCCCCTTTTTGCCTTCAGTGTATGTTTTCACCCCGCCTGCTATGACATAAAAACAGGAGGCTCCTATCGGGGAGCCTCCTGTTTTGCCGGGAATTATCTTTTACCCGTCTTGATTTCTCCGTGCTTTGCCTCGTATGCCTCAATCAAGTCACGGATCAGCACCAAAATCTGACTGTTAGCACTTCTGCCCTCATAGTCAGCGATCACGTGCAGCTTGTCCAGCATTTCTTCTTCAATTCTGATAGATAAACTTTTTGTAGCCATATAAACCTCCCGGTATTCTATCATTCAATATCCTTTTTGAAAAGACCGTTGCGAACAACGGTCTTTTTGTTTTTTGAAAATTACAGCTCCTTCAGTGCCTGCTCCAGACGTGCCAGGGTCTCCTGGTATTTCTCCAGCTTGGCCTTTTCGCCGGCTACTACTGCCTCGGGTGCCTTGCTGACAAAGCCGGGATTGGACAGCTTCTTTTGGAGGCGACTGATCTCCTCCAGGGTCTTCTCACGCTCCGCATTCATACGAATGCGTTCCTTCTCCAGGTCCACCAGGTCTCCCAAGGGGATATAAACGGTGGCGGCATCGGTGACGATGCTGACAGCATTTTCCCCGGTGTAGGCGTCTACCAGCTCTACGCTGGCGGCAGATGCCAGTCTTTCAAAGAAGGGAACGGCAGAGCCGAATACCTCGGCGTGGGGCGTAGCGATATACAGCTTTGCCTTACGGGAGGGGGGCACGTTCATTTCTGCACGGCGGTTACGGATGGCACGGATCACACCGATGATCTTCTCGGTCTTTTCCTCGTCCCGGGTGAAGCACAGGGCGGGGTCAAATTCGGGATAGGAGGAGATCATAATGCTCTCACCCTCGTGGGGCAGGGCGGTGAATATTTCCTCGGTAATAAAGGGCATATAGGGATGCAGCAGCTTCAGAATGCCGGTGAGGCACCATACCAGCACACGGCGGGCGGTGCGGGCACCCTGGCTCTCCTTATCGAACAGACGGCTCTTGGCCAGCTCGATATACCAGTCGCAGAAGGTATCCCATACGTAGTCGTAGATCTCGGAAAGGGCTACGCCTACCTCGTAGTGATCCAGGTTTTCGGACACACGGCGTGCCAGAGTATTAAAGCGGGATACGATCCACTTATCCTCGGCGGTCATTTCCTCCTCGGTGGGCAGGGTCAGCTCCATATCCTCCTCGGTGAGGTTCATCATCACGAAGCGGGAGGCATTCCACAGCTTGTTGGCAAAGTTTCTTGCCGACTCAATCTTCTCGTCGGAGAAGCGCATATCGTTACCGGGGGCATTACCCGTTGCCAGGGCAAAACGGAGGGCGTCTGCACCGTACTGATCGATGATCTCCAGGGGATCAATACCGTTGCCCAGAGACTTAGACATCTTGCGTCCCTTGGCGTCCCGGACCAGACCGTGGATAAACACGGTATTAAAGGGTGCCTTCCCTGTATGCTCCAATCCGGAGAAGATCATACGGGATACCCAGAAGGAAATAATATCGTAGCCGGTTACCAGAGTGCTGGTGGGATAATACTTCTTCAGGTCCTCGGTGTCGTCGGGCCAGCCCAGAGTGGAGAAGGGCCACAGGGCGGAGGAGAACCAGGTGTCCAGCACGTCCTCCTCCTGACGCATTGCCTTGCCGCACACGGGGCAGTTGGCACCGGCCTCACGGGTGACGGTCATCTTAGAGCAATCGTCGCAGTAGAAGGCAGGAATACGGTGTCCCCACCACAGCTGTCTGGAAATGCACCAGTCGTGAAGGTTTTCCATCCACACGGTGTAGTTACGGGTAAATCTCTCGGGAATAAAGCGGATATCGCCCTGTCTGACTGCATCAAGCGAGGGCTCGATCATGGGTCCCATCTTTACGAACCACTGGTCGGAGGTCATAGGCTCTACGGTGGTGCCGCAACGGTAGCAGGTGCCTACGTTATGGCTGTGGGGCTCAACGCTGATGAGGTAACCCTCCTTCTCCAGATCCTCCACCAGGGCACGGCGGCAGGCGTATCTATCCATCCCCTGATACTTGCCGGCATGCTGGTTCATAGTGGCATCGTCGTTCATGACCTTGATCTGCTCCAGACCGTGACGCTGACCGACTAAGAAGTCGTTGGGGTCATGGGCGGGGGTGATCTTTACACAGCCGGTACCAAAGCCGATCTCTACGTAATCGTCAACAATAACGGGGATTTTTCTGCCTACGATAGGCAGGATCAGGGTCTTGCCGATGAGATGCTTAGTCTTCTCATCCTCGGGGTTCACTGCCACGGCAGTATCACCGAACATGGTCTCGGGACGGGTGGTAGCGATCTCAACGTAGCCATCCTCACCCTCGATGGGATAGCGGATGTGCCAGAAGCTACCTGCCTGCTCCTCATACTCTACCTCTGCGTCAGACAGGGCGGTCTTACACTTAGGGCACCAGTTGATAATGCGGTAGCCACGGTAGATCAGCCCCTTGTCATACATGTTGACAAAGACCTCCTTCACCGCACGGGAGCAGCCCTCGTCCATGGTGAAGCGTTCTCTTGTCCAGTCGCAGGAGGTGCCCAGCTTCTTCAGCTGAGAAATGATGCGGCTGCCGTATTTATGCTTCCACTCCCATACTCTCTCAAGGAACCTTTCACGGCCCAGGTCATAGCGGGTCAGCCCCTCGTTTTCACGGAGCTGCTCCTCTACCTTGATCTGGGTGGCAATGCCTGCATGGTCGGTGCCGGGCACCCACAGAGTGTTGTAGCCCTGCATCCGCTTATGACGGATGAGGATATCCTGCAGGGTCTCATCCAGGGCGTGACCCATATGCAGCTGGCCCGTAACGTTAGGGGGAGGAATGACAATGGTGTATGCGGGTGCCTTAGAGGCGGGATCGGGGGTAAAATATCCCTTTTCGCACCAATTCTGATAAATTCTGTCCTCAAATTCCTTGGGGGCATAGGTCTTGGCAAGTTCTCTCATATTCTTATCCTTTCGGCTGTAAAAACAAAATAAAAAGCCCTGTGTAACCACAGGGCGAGGAGACAACGCTCCACGCGGTACCACCTGCTTCGCACGTCCCCGACGTGCCTCACGGTCTGGGTTCTAACGGGCATACGCCCCTCTTCCCACGCTCAGGGACGACCTTCACGACCACCGCCACAGGGCTTTCACCAACCGCCCCCTCTCTATGCTGGCTCCTGTCGCTACTCCTTCCCGTCATAGCCCCTTCATTATATGATAATAAGGAGAATTTGTCAAGCCCCTGAAAATAAGAAAAAGAGGGGCAGGGCCACAGACGTGGCTCTGCCCCGGTAAAAGGTGGGATTAGCGCTTCAGGTAGTAAGAGCAGTAGGTGGTCTTCAGGTAGGTTGCGGCGGTAGAAGCATTGGACAGGTCAATGCTGGTGCCGGAGGCAGCACTGACAGATGCGTATGCTACCCAGCCGGTACCGCCTACGTTTGCGGTGGTCAGGCTCTTACAGCCCTGGAAGGCCTTGGCATCAATAGCGGTGACAGATGCGGGAATGGTTACAGTAGTCAGGGCGGTGCAGGCACCGAAGGCACTGGGATCAATGTCACCCACGCCACTCTGCATGGTGACGTTGGTCAGTCCGGTACAGCCGTAGAACAGCTCGTCGTCAACGGTGGTAACAGAACCGGGGATA
>JAZORW010000119.1:0-2814 GCA_045656805.1 Eubacteriales bacterium
ACGCACTGGTAGAGGCAAACGGTGACTTCCAGGCAGCCGTTAAGGTTCTGCGTGAGAAGGGCATGGCTGCTACCGCAAAGAAGGCAAGCCGCATTGCTGCTGAGGGCGTTGTAGCTGTTAAGACCACCGGTGACCTGACCGCTATGGTTGAGGTTAACTCCGAGACCGACTTCGTAGCAAAGAACGCCAGCTTCCAGGAGTTCGTTTCCGTGATCCTGGATACCATCCTGGCTTGCAAGCCCCAGGACGTTGATGCCCTGAAGGCATGCACTTGCCAGAGCGGCAAGACCATTGAGGAAGAGCTGCAGGAGAAGACCTACACCATCGGTGAAAAGCTGAGCATCCGCCGTTTCGTTGTAGTTGAGGGTACTGTTGCTACCTACATCCACGGTACCGGCGTTGCCGGCGTTGTGGTTAAGTTCGACACCACCGCTGAGATCGCTGCAAAGGCTGAGTTCAAGGAATTCGCTAACAACATCGCACTGCAGATCGCTGCATTCAACCTGCCCTACCTGGCAGTTGAGGATGTTCCCGCCTCCGTTCTGGAGGAGGAGAAGGCTATCATCATGACTCAGATGAAGCAGGATCCCAAGATGGCTAACAAGCCTGAGAAGGTTCTGGAGGGCATCGTTGCCGGTAAGGTAAACAAGTACTACGAGAACAACTGCGTTCTGGAGCAGAGCTACTTCAAGGAAGAGAGCATCACCGTGAAGAAGTACGTTGCTGAGACTGCTAAGCAGCTGGGTGGCGACATCAAGGTTGTTTCCTTCTTCCACTATGAGAAGGGCGAAGGCATCCAGAAGCGTGAGGACGACCTGGCAGCTGAGGTTGCTAAGATGGTTGGCGGAAAGTAATTTTCCACACGCACAAAAAAGGGCTTCCCTCGGGAAGCCCTTTTGCTTTTCTCCGAAAAAGAGCAAAGATACAAAAAAAGACCTGCGTTTTTATGCATTTGGTTTCTTCTGACCCATTGCAACGAGAAAGAAAGTTTGATATACTTTCTATAGAATAGATTCTTTCTTTATCAATAAGAAAGAGACCCCTAGGGTCAAAACAGAAAGGAACAAATATGGATAAGCTAATTCCCGTGGTAGTCATTCGTGAGCTGGCAGAGACCGACGTCATTCTTCCCGCCCTCGACCGTCACGGCATTCACTGTGCAGAGATCACCTTCCGCACCGCCTGTGCCGCACAGGCAATCGCCTATGCGGTGGAGAAATACCCCCACATGAATATCGGTGCCGGCACCGTCATTAATCTGGAGCAGTGCAAGCAGGCACTGGAGGCAGGGGCAAAGTTTATCGTGTCCCCCGGTCTGTCCGTCAGCGTAGCGGAATACTGTAAGGAGCAGGGCGTGCCCTATTACCCTGGGTGCGTCACCCCCACCGAGATCATGCAGGCTTTAGAGCTGGGCATCAATATCGTGAAGTTCTTCCCCGCCAACGTATACGGTGGGCTGAAGGCAATGAAGGCTCTGGCAGCACCCTTTCCCCAGATTCGCTTTATTCCCACGGGTGGGGTAAATCGCGAGAATCTGGACGAATTCTTAGCATGGGATAAGGTATATGCCGTGGGCGGTAGCTTCATGGTAGACGAGGCACTGGGAAAGTGAGGAGATAAAAATGAAGAAGATTGTTACCTTTGGTGAGCTGATGCTCAGACTTGCCCCCCAGAATTATCTGCGCTTCGTGCAGAGCGACGTATACGGTGCCACCTTCGGCGGTGCTGAGGCAAACGTGGCGGTTTCCCTTGCCAACTTTGGCATGGATGCCTCCTTCGTTACCAAGCTGCCCGGCCATGAGATCGGTCAGGCGGCGGTGAATTCCCTGAGACGCTTTGGCGTTGACACCTCCCGCATTGTCCGCGGAGGAGAGCGTGTAGGCATTTACTACTGCGAGAAGGGTGCCAGCCAGCGTCCCTCCAAGGTGATTTACGACCGTGCCTATTCCGCCATTTCTATGGCTCAGCCCTCCGACTTTGATTGGAATACTATTTTTGCGGATGCGGACTGGTTCCACTTTACCGGTATCACTCCCGCCCTGTCTGACACTGTGGCAGACATTTGCCTTGAGGCATGCCGTGCCGCTAAGGAGCGTGGTATCACCGTCTCCTGCGACCTGAACTTCCGTAAGAAGCTGTGGAGCAAGGAAAAGGCAGGCCAGGTCATGGGTCTGCTGTGCCAGTACATTGACTACTGCATCGCCAATGAGGAGGATGCAAAGGACGTCTTCGGCATCGAGGCAACCAACACCGATATTTACAGCGGCAAGCTGAATCACGAGGGCTATATCTCCGTGGCAAAGCAGCTCACCGACCGCTTTGGCTTCCGCGGTGTGGCTATCACCCTCCGTGAGAGCAAGTCTGCCAGCGATAACGACTGGTCCGGTATGCTGTATACCGATGGAAATGCCTATTTCTCTAAGAAATACAGCATGCACATCGTAGACCGCGTGGGCGGTGGTGACTCCTTCGGTGCAGGGCTGATCTATTCTCTCCTGAATGATTATGCACCCCAGGCATCCATCGAGTTTGCCGTGGCAGCCAGCTGCCTGAAGCACTCCATCGAGGGCGACTATAACATGGTTTCTCTCTCTGAGGTGCAGAATCTGGCAGGCGGTGACGCCAGCGGCCGGGTGCAGCGGTAAGATAGGGTTAGAAAGAAACAAGTTAAAAACCGCAGATTGAATTTCTGCGGTTTTTATGTTACATTCAGTATAGGCGTTACCGTTTATAAACGCGAGATAGCGATAAAACAGAGCGGTAAATAAGAATTTGTAGGTGAGATAATGATTATTTTAATTACAGGAGCATCGC
>JAZORW010000120.1:0-1722 GCA_045656805.1 Eubacteriales bacterium
ACCGCTAACATGTACCGTCTGGGCTGGGACGAGAGATACGGTGGTAACATCAGCTACCTTCTGGACGAGGAGGAGGTTGCACAGTATCTGGATCTGACCCAGGTAAAGCGTACCATCCCCACCGGCTTTGATGCCACTGCACTGATCGGTAAGATCTTTATCGTGACCGGCACCGGTAAGTATTTTAAGAACGTGAAGGGTGACCCCGAGAACAATCTGGGCATCATCCGTATCGCCGAGGACGGCACCACCGCAGAGCTGCTGTGGGGTTATGCTGACGGCGGTCGCTTCACCAGCGAGCTGCCTGCCCACCTGATGAGCCACATCGCACGTCTCAGCGTGGACCCTGAAAACCGTGTAGTGATGCACTGCCACCCCACCAACCTGCTGGCTATGACCTACGTACATTCTCTGGATACCAACGCCTTCACCTACACCCTGTGGCAGATGAGCACCGAGTGCGTGGTGGTATTCCCCGATGGCGTAGAGGTTCTGCCCTGGATGCTGTGCGGCACCAACGAGATCGGCGAGGCAACTGCTGAGAAGATGAAGAGCGCACGCAGTGTGGTATGGGCCCTCCACGGTCTGTACGGTGCCGGTAAGACTCTGGACGAGGCGTTCGGTCTGGTAGAAACCGTAGAGAAGGCGGCAACCATCTATATGCTCACCGCCCACCTTCCCCGTGTGAATACCATCACCGACGATCAGCTGAAGACCCTGGCAGACTTCTTCCACGTCACCCCCAAGGCCGGCATTCTGAAGTAAGAATAGGAAAAAGGACCGTCCCCCGTGGCGGCCCTTTTTGCTTTTGGTGCCCTTGACAATGCCGTAGGCATTGACTATAATAAAGCCATGAAAAGGGGATTCCCGATTCACAATTACTTTTTAAGGAGACTATTATGAAGCGTATTGTAACCGCATCCATTTTGGCAGTGGCACTTCTTCTGTGCGGCACCTGCCTGTTTGCCTGCTCCCCTGACGAGGAAGAGGTTCCCGGCATTGAGTACGTAGCAACCGTTACCGGCAAGACCCCTGAGCAGCTGTATTCTGAGGTGCAGACCTCTCTTGAAGCTCTCAATCAGGGTAGCACCAAGGTAGTGGTGGCACAGGACGTGACCGTTATGGGCATGACCTTCCATCAGGAGGTAACCAACATCACCGACGGTGCTGACTCTATGGGCACCCTGACTACCGAGGCAGATCCCTCTATGAACTTCACCTTCGTATTGGTAGACGGCATTGCCTACTATCACTATCCCAACAACAATAACCTGAAGATCAAGGGTGAGCTGGACCTGGCAAAGGCCGAGGAGCAGCTGGGCTATCAGAACAGTTCTCTTTTGGATATTCCCGAAGAGTGGTTTGATGGCTTGCAGTTTATTAAGGTAAACGACAATTCCTTCTGCCTGTCCTTCGTTGTTAGCGGTGATTATTTTGAAAGCATGTTTGGTGAGCTGTTTGCAACCATGGGCGTTACGCTGAACTCTCTGCAGGACCTGAAGTACGAGGTGTACTTTGATGCCAACGGTGAGTTCGTATGCATGGACACTCTGTTCAGCTATGTGGCAGAGGGCTATACCTTCTCCGTAGTACAGAGAACCACTGTAGAGGAGTTCACCGGCACCATCACCGTACCCTCTGATGCCTCCTCTTATCGGAACTTCGACTTCTCCCAGATCTTCGGTTAATGAATCGAAAAAAAACAAGCCGTCTGCCCGTGGG
>JAZORW010000121.1:0-2430 GCA_045656805.1 Eubacteriales bacterium
ACCGACGTATTTACTTTTAGACGGGAATGTGCTATAACTAAGAAGAAGTTGTAATGCACAGTGCATTATACATAAAAATGCTGTACGAAAGGAGCAATATGATCAAACGAATTTCCCTGATACTTGTTATCGTCATGCTTCTTTCGACAGGTAGTGTCTGTGCAGCATGGATATATACCAATGAAGAGATCGGCTATGTCCTGAAGGAAAACGAGATTACATTATCACAATTTAATTTCGATTCTCAGGTAATGCCTGATGGAGAAATATCTCTTTTGGAAAGACTGGAAAAAATCCTAAATCGGGAATATACAACGGATATCATTACAGACTCCTGCAAATATTTACTGGAAGAAACCATACGCGTGGAATGGAGTCCCGGTGATCCCCCTTACGTTGGCAGTATGGACCCTGATTACGCGTTTCAAATCAATGAGCTTTTCGGCGATATTATGACCGAGGCAGGCGTTTCCTTTATTCTTAAGAACGAAGACCTTAACTGGGACGGATATAACGAAATTGCAATGTATTCTACCTCTGATCCCCTGGATTGGGATGGTCAGCACCAGGGTATTGTGGGTGTGTATTTGACTGTATTCACTCCGGTCCTTGACGAACACAATAACATTGTGAAATACGTCCTGCTGTGTGACTCTATACACGGATATTGCATGGAGGTGAATTATCACTCCTCTGATACAAGACCATCCTTCTCCACAGACCACTGGATAGACGAGCTGTCCTACTGGCACCACGAGGCCCCCTACCTGCGAGTTATGCCTGAAGAAGCCCGATATACCTACGAAAACTATCATACTAACCACTATGCCTACGAGGGCTGCCCCTATCCGGGCTGGATAGAATTTACCGGTAGAACGGCAGAACAAAGGCTGGCTGAAATCTTCGCCTCATCAAATTAAATACGAAAAAGGGAGAACAACCGCCGTTGCTCTCCTTTTGTTTATCATACTATTGCTTACCAGTTCAGGATAAACTCCATTACAAAGCAGGCACTCCAGCTAAAGGCGTTCCAATACAGACCCTTTTCTTCCTTAGAGTTATAGTTTTCGTAAATGCCGTCCTTATTCTTGTCAACCATACCCAGAATAAAGTTACGGATACCGTTAGCCGTTTCTTCAAAACCGTAATTCTTAAGTCCCTTGGCAGCAAAGTATGCCAGATTCAGCCACGTGGGACCTCTCCAATACCCAGTGGAATAGGTAGGATCGTCATAGGATACAGAGGGCATACCGGGATAGAAACGCTTAGTGTCAGCGCCTACCCTGTGCATTGCTTCTGCCTGCTCCTGCGTTGCGATCTCAATAAACAGAGGCACAAAGGATGCAGGGGTGATTACACGGCTAAATACGCCGGTCTGGAAGTTACGGTCTACGAATACACCGTTCTCACTGTCCCAAAGTCTTTCCAGAATCAGCTGTGTCAGGTTTTTTTCCTTCTCCAGCCACTGCTCTGCGTTTTCACCCAGAACATTTGCCATCTTTGCCATACTGCGATAGAAGGTTACCATATAGCAGTTCAGGTCAATGGGCCACCAGTAGATAACGGGCTCATCCCAACGGGGAGAGTTATCCCAGCCGGACTCGTATCTTGCCTCCAGATAATCATTCTTTGCAATATGTTCAGGGGTGCCCTGAGAGCAGTAATGGAACATGCCGTCTACCATTCTCTCACGGCACCAGAATTCTTCGTTCCGAACGAATCTGTCATAACATTCTCTTAAGAAATCCTTATCGCCGTCACGCTCGTATACAGTATAAACTGCCCAGGGAAGCACGGGGGGCTTTGTAAAGGTATTTACTACCCCACCCCATAGCCAAACCACGTCAGGGAACATACCGCTCTCCAGCTGGAACTGTGCGAAGCCACGGATGCAATCCTTAGCCAGGTCGGTATCGTAGCGAGAGGTAGCCATCGCGTGGAATGCCGTATCCCAGTTCCAAATACCTGAAGGGCAAGGTTTCTCTCTGATCCAGGGAGAGATACAGCGGTAAGGAGCCCAGGGAGCATCGGGTGAATCGATCGTATTATGCTCCAGCACGTCGTATGCACGGCTGATAAGGGAAAGATCCCTTTCGCTATGTCTATCCTTGAGAGAGGAAAGCCACTCGGTTTTAGTCATTTTCATTTCGGAACTCCTATGTAGTTTGTTACCTTATTGTATCATGTATGCAGAATTGTGTCAACGATTAAAAGCCACACAAAAATGAAAATGCCCCATAAAAATGGGGCATTTCGTTAGTTGGATGCCAGAGTGGCGTCCTTATTCTGCAGGCAGAAATATTTTAGGAACTCGTAGTCCACTTCACCGTTTGCCTTTGCACATGCATAGATGTTAGCGGCGTTACCGGTGTAGCGGGAATTGATCTTATATGCAGGGGCATCTTCGATCAGGGATACGTAGGCGTACTC
>JAZORW010000122.1:0-1843 GCA_045656805.1 Eubacteriales bacterium
ATGGACGGTTACGTAGGCATTAAGGCTGAGCGTAAGGTAAAGCGTGTCCTGAAGAAGGATATTGAAGAAGAGCTGAAGCGTGTGCAGGAGCGTAATGCCCGCACCGTTGAGGTAACCGACCGTCAGGCACAGATGGAGGACACCGTAAACATCGACTTCGCCGGTTCTGTTAACGGCGTAGCATTCGAGGGCGGCACCGCTCAGGGTCACACCCTGAAGCTGGGCAGCGGTCAGTTCATCCCCGGCTTTGAGGAGCAGATCGTTGGTAAGAGCATCGGCGACACCTTCGACGTAAACGTAACCTTCCCCACCGAGTACCATGCAGAGGAGCTGGCCGGTAAGGCTGCTGTATTCGCATGCAAGCTGAACAGCATCTCCGTATCTGAGCTGCCCGCTCTGGACGACGAGTTCGCAAAGGACGTATCCGAGTTTGACACTCTGGATGAATATAAAGAGGATATCAAGGCGAAACTGCAGGAGAAGAATGCAGCCGCTGCTGACAGAGAGGTAGAGAACAAGGTTTGCGAGACCCTGGTTTCCCTCATGACCGCTGAGGTTCCCGAGGCTATGTACGCCCAGGAGACCGAGAACTTCCTGCGTGACTACGATAACCGTATGCGTATGCAGGGCCTGGATCTGCAGACCTACCTGAAGTACACCGGTATGACCCTGGACGCTATGCGTGCACAGCTCCGTCCCCAGGCTGAGAACCAGGTAAAGCTGCGTCTGGCTCTGGAGGCTATTGCAAAGCAGGAGAACCTGACCGCCCAGGAGGCTGACGTAGAGGCTGAATATCAGCGCATCTCCGATGCATACAATGTTCCTGTTGACCAGGTGAAGTCCATGATCGCCCGTGAGGACATCGAGGCTGACATGAAGGTGAAGGCCGCTATGGATTTCGTAAAGGCAAAGGCTGTTACCAAGGCTCCTGCTAAGGCAAAGGCTGAGGACGCCGAATAATTTTCTCTCAGGAGGACCCAACTATGGCATTTGTTCCATACGTCGTTGAACAAACCGGACGTGGTGAACGTACCTATGACATTTACTCCCGCCTTTTAGAGGACAGAATCATTTTCTTGGCTGATGAGGTCAACGATACCACTGCATCCCTTGTGGTGGCACAGATGCTGTTTTTAGAGGCACAGGATCCTGATAAAGATATTCATTTCTATATCAATAGCCCCGGAGGGTCCATTTCTGCAGGCATGGCTATCTATGATACCATGAATTTCATTAAGTGCGACGTTTCTACCATCTGCATCGGCATGGCAGCCAGCATGGGTGCCTTCCTTCTTTCCTCCGGTGCTAAGGGTAAGCGTTTCGCCCTGCCTAACAGTGAAATCATGATCCATCAGCCCCTGGGCGGTGCAAGGGGTCAGGCAACGGATATTAAGATCCAGGCTGACCACATCCTGTCTATCCGCGAGAAGCTGAATCATATCCTCTCTGAGCAGACGGGTCAGAGCTACGAGACCATCTGCCGTGATACTGAGCGTGACAACTATATGACCGCTGAGCAGGCACAGGCATACGGTCTGGTAGATAAGGTGATCAAGAACAGAGAATAAGCCAAACTTCGGGGGCTGTTGCGGCGATGCCTGCAACAGCCTCTGTTACACCCAGACGAGAAAGGAGCTATCATGCCCACCTTTGGTAAGAATAACGAACATCCCCGCTGTGCCTTCTGCGGCAGAAACGAGCAGCAGGTCATGTGCCTGATCCCCTCCCCCACCGGCGTCTATATCTGTGACAACTGTGTAGACACCTTCGAGGAGCTACTGAATAATTCCCAGACAACTGAGGGCACCACGGAGCCTCTCACCAGAGACACCTTGCCCACGCC
>JAZORW010000123.1:0-2023 GCA_045656805.1 Eubacteriales bacterium
CTATCTTCCTGAAGACCGCTGAGAACGAGAAGGAGCACGCAAAGCTGTGGCAGAAGGAGCTGCAGGGTATCGGTGATACCGCCCACAACCTGGTAGCTGCTGCAGACGGTGAGAACTATGAGTGGACCGACATGTACGACCAGTTCGCACGTGAGGCTGAGGAAGAGGGCTTTAAGGCTCTGGCTGCTCGCTTCCGTATGGTAGCTGCTATCGAGAAGACCCACGAGGAGAGATACCGTGCCCTACTGCGTAACGTAGAGGCTCAGGAGGTATTCAAGAAGAGCGAGGTTAAGGTTTGGGAGTGCCGTAACTGCGGTCATATCGTAGTTGGTACCGCAGCCCCCGAGGTTTGCCCCACCTGCAACCATCCTCAGGCATATTTCGAGATCCACGAGGAAAATTATTAATTTCCCCTTTGGCACCGTACCCGCTGGTACGGTGCCATTTTTTTATTTTATTTTTTTCTATATTTTTTTGTCCGTTTTTCTTGACATTTCAGACCCCGTCTGCTATACTCTAACATATATTGTATCATTGTATACAATCTCTCTTTAGGAGGATCTTATGTTAGAAAGAAACCATCAAAGCAACCTGCTGGAAATGACCCAGTACCGATATACCCTGCAGGACGTAGAGGAGCCCAATCTGTATCGGGTGATCTACCCCTATACCGAGGTGCCTAAGGTGGTATTCAACCACCGCAGAGTGCCTATGAATATGCCCAAGGACATTTGGATCACCGACACCACCTTCCGTGACGGTCAGCAGTCCCGTGCCCCCTATACGGTGGACCAGATCGTGCATCTGTACACCCTCCTGAACCGCCTGGGCGGTGAGAATGGCATCATTCGCCAGAGCGAATTCTTCGTATATAGCGAAAAGGACAGACGGGCAGTAGAAAAGTGCATGGAGCTGGGCTTCCGGTTCCCTGAGATCACCACCTGGATCCGTGCCAGCAAGAAGGATTTCGAGCTGGTGAGAAACATCGGCATTCAGGAAACGGGTATTCTGGTATCCTGCTCTGACTATCACATCTTTAAGAAGCTGAAAATGACCCGCCGTCAGGCACTGGAGCATTATTTGGGAGTGGTGAAGGAGGCCATGGATGCAGGCCTGAGACCCAGATGCCATCTGGAGGACATCACCCGTGCAGATTTCTACGGCTTTGTAGTTCCCTTTGTAAACGCACTCACCGACCTGTCTGAGGAGACGGGTATTCCCGTTAAGATCCGTATGTGTGATACCATGGGCTACGGTGTATCTCACCCCGGCGTGGCAATGCCCCGTTGTGTGCCCGGTATCGTATACGGTCTGCATCACTATGCACAGGTGCCCTCTGAAATGCTGGAATGGCACGGACATAACGACTTCTATAACGCGGTGACCAACGCCACCACCGCATGGCTGTACGGTGCCTGCTCTGTCAACTGCTCTCTTCTGGGTATCGGTGAGAGAACGGGTAACATTCCTCTGGAGGCTATGGTAATGGAATACGCCTCTCTGCGTGGCACCATGGACGGTATGCGCCCTGAGGTGATTACCGAGATCGCAGAGTACTATCGGAAGGAGCTGAAGTACCCCATCCCCCCCATGACGCCCTTCGTGGGTGAGAACTTCAACGTGACCCGTGCAGGCATTCACGCCGACGGCATCATGAAGGACACCGAGATCTATAACATCTTTGATACCGACGCTATTTTGGGTCGCCCCGCTAACGTATCTATCAGCAATACCTCGGGGCTGGCGGGCCTGGCATTCTGGGTAAATCAGCATTATAACCTGGAGGGGGATATGACGGTCACTAAACAGACCCCCTGGCTGACTGAAGCAAAGGCGATCATTGACCGTGAGTACGAGGAGGGGCGTAACACCCTCATGAGTACTGAAGAGCTGGAGGCTATTGTGAGACGCCTGGCTCCCTATCTGGAGGTATACAATGGGTGATCACGCATCCCTGACCGTACGGGTCAGCAAGCAGATCGAGGAGGGCATCCTCAGCGGTAAATATCCCGTAGGCAGCTGG
>JAZORW010000124.1:0-16030 GCA_045656805.1 Eubacteriales bacterium
CGGGCATCTGACAGGGTGGAGATCCCCCCTGCCGCCTTTACGGACACCCGGGGGGACGAATGACGGCGCAGAAGTGCCACGTCCTCTCTGGTGGCACCACCCTTGGAAAACCCTGTGGAGGTCTTAATAAAGTCTGCCCCACTCCGGCTCACCAGACGGCAGGCACGAATCTTCTCCTCCTCACTTAAAAGGCAGGTTTCAATAATTACCTTCAGCACCTTCCCACGGCATGCCTGACGGATCTGTCGGAGCTCCTCTGCCACGTAGGCGTCGTCCCCCTCCTTCAGTGCCCCTATGGCAATGACCATATCGATCTCGTCAGCACCGTCTAAGATCGCCTGGCTGGTTTCAAATACCTTTACAGCCGTGGTGCTATCCCCGTTGGGGAAACCGATGACAGTGCATATCTTCAGTTTATCCCCATAGGTGTCCTTCGCATAGCGGACAAACCTGGGGGGAATGCATACGCTGGCTACCCCGTAGGCTACCCCCTCCCCACACAGGGCGTCTATATCCGCGCGGGTGGCGGCAGGAGAAAGACAGGTGTGGTCGGTATGAGATAGGATGTTCTGTATATCCATGGGTATCTCCCTCTTCTTTTCTATTTTCAGTATACCACACCCGCTCTCTTTTGTAAATAAAAAAAGAAACGGGCCGAAGCCCGTTTCTTTTAGAGAATTACAGCTCTGCGAAGTACTTAATGGTGCGTACCATCTGAGAGGTGTAGGAGTTCTCGTTATCGTACCAAGCAACAACCTGTACCTGGTAGGTGTCCTCGTCGATCTTAGCAACCATGGTCTGAGTTGCATCGAACAGAGAACCGTAACGCATACCGATTACGTCGGAGGAAACGATCTGCTCCTCGTTGTAGCCGTAGGAAGCGGAAGCAGCAGCCTTCATAGCAGCGTTGATGCCGTCCTTGGTTACGTCCTTACCCTTAACAACAGCTACCAGGATGGTGGTAGAACCGGTGCAGGTAGGTACACGCTGAGCGGAGCCGATCAGCTTACCGTTCAGCTCGGGGATTACCAGACCGATTGCCTTAGCGGCACCGGTGGAGTTGGGAACGATGTTCTGTGCGCCAGCACGTGCACGACGCAGGTCGCCCTTACGGTGAGGACCGTCCAGGATCATCTGGTCGCCGGTGTATGCATGAACGGTGGACATGATACCGCTCTGAATAGCTGCATAGTCGTTCAGAGCCTTAGCCATGGGAGCCAGGCAGTTGGTGGTGCAGGAAGCAGCGGAAATGATCTGATCTTCCTTGGTCAGGGTGTTCTCGTTTACAGAGTAAACGATGGTCTTCAGGTCGTTGCCTGCGGGAGCAGAGATAACAACCTTCTTGGCACCTGCGTTGATGTGTGCCATGGACTTCTCCTTGGAGCAGTAGAAGCCGGTGCACTCCAGCACTACGTCTACGTTCAGCTCACCCCAAGGGCAGTTAGCGGCATCCTTCTCAGCATAGATGCGGATGGTCTTGCCGTCAACGATGATGGAATCCTCAGTAGCCTCAACAGTGTGGGCATTCTCACCCAGAGCACCGCAGTAAGAACCCTGAGCAGTGTCGTACTTCAGCAGGTGAGCCAGCATTGCAGGGCTGGTCAGGTCGTTGATAGCAACTACCTCATAACCCTCAGCGCCGAACATCTGACGGAAAGCCAGACGGCCAATTCTACCGAAACCGTTAATCGCAACCTTTACGGACATTTTAATTTCCTCCATAGAAATATATTTTTTATTGCTTACCAATAAAGGATTATAACACATCAGCAAAAATTTATCAAGAGCACAGCACACATTTATGTGAGATTTTTCCCCTGAACAGACGAAAAAATGGTGTCACATTGCACAAAGTCAACCCAGAGGGACCAATTTTCACCCTTTTCCTCCCCTGTCCCATGCCGAAAGAAAACTTTTTTCGTTTTTTTGAAAAAAGGGCTTGCATTCACAAAACGACTATGCTATAATAAGCAGGCTGAAACCAACGGCCCGTTGGTCAAGTGGTCAAGACGGCGCCCTCTCACGGCGCAATCATGGGTTCGACTCCCGTACGGGTCACCAACACAGGAAAGCAGGACATTAGTCCTGCTTTTTCTTTTCCTGTGTTGGTGACCCGTACACTCGTCGAACCCGGCATCTGCCCTGCTTGTAAGAATTTCCTTTGCTTGGGCTACAGATGCCGTTTCGTGAGAGCCGCAGATGCATGGGTTCGCATGCCTTGCGAAGCCATCGGGGAGCTGGCTCACCAGGGGCAAGCATAGGCATATTCATCCAAATGAAACTCCCGTACAACACCGAGAGGGGCTCGATGCCCCTCGTTGTATTCTTTTTTGCTAACAGTTCCCCCCGTACACCCCAAGCAATCTCTTAAGTAGCACATAGATTGATAATCTGCTTTCCCCTTTTGATGGCGTAGTCATAGGCAATCTGGGTGCCACTTTTTCTTTTCCTCACCAGGGCATGGGCGGTATCACAGTAAAAAATGCAAATGGTGCTCTCGTCAATCAGAATCTGATTACGTTCCACATAGCATAGCCTTCCTGAGGAACGCAGGCTCTCTGGGTAGTAGGTGTCCTCATAGGACTTTAAAAGGAAGGCTCGGTAGGTATCTGAGACGTCAGGGTATTCGGCTCTGACGTAGACCCGTTCAATCTGTGGGTACTTTAACTTCAATTCTCCTAGAATTGAAACTGCCATAGAATTGAAATCACTGCGGCTGCCAAGCAGAAACCTGCTGTGTCCCTCACGGATCAGCCCTTCCACCGTAGCAAAAAGACAGGCATATACCCTATCCCTGTCTGCCACCTCCCTGTGACCTATCAAGCATACAGCCATGTCGCAACACTCTCCCGATAAAAAAAGAGTGCGTCCCGAAGGACGCACCCCCAACAGTATCGCCCTACAAATGTTGCGACGCACTTGCCTATTATCTGTGACAATAACAGGAAAAGGAGCGATACTAATTGGCTAGTACCGATCCTATTATTGTCACAAACAAATACAAACTTGCTACAAGCAAGCGCGTCGCAAGAGTATGGTATCACAAATCCACCGTTTTGTCAATTCTCCCCATAAACACGCCTATGCTTTTCTCCCCCCACCATTGCTTTTCTCCTGCGTGCGTGATAAAATATAAATAACTAAACCCCTAGGAGCCACTATGATTCATAGCCATCTTACCGTTGAAACACGCCCCCAGGCGTGCAAGGAAAACATGATATATTGGGAGAATTTTCGCGTCACCGTGCTGACCCCCTGCCTGTTCCGTGTGGAAAAAAGCGAAGAGAGGAAATTCTGCGACCTTGCCACCCAGCGGGTCTGGTATCGGGATATGACTGCCGTCCCCTTTACCGTTAGGGAAGGGGATACCCTGACTGTCAAAACAGAGCGGGCTGAGCTGCATCTAAATAAAGAGCTGAAGAAGAGCTTCGTGCGGCTGGGTGACAAAGACCTCCCTCTCTCCAACCGCGGCAATCTGGGTGGCACCTGCCGCACCCTGGATAACTGTGACGGCAGCTGGCGTCTCGGTGCCACGGGCAAGGAGCGGGTGCGCCTGGACGACGGCATTCTGTCTCGTGATGGGGTTGCTGTCCTGGACGATTCCACCTCTCTACTGCTCTTAGACGATGGTAAGCTACACCTGCGGGAGGTAAAGCAAACCGACCTGTACGTCTTTGCCTACGGGCAGGATTACCGCGGTGCCATTGCGGGGCTATACGCCATTTGCGGTGCCCCCGGGGATCTGCCCCGCTACGCCTTCGGCAACTGGTGGAGCCGCAATATTACCTATACCGAAAAATCCTACCTCCACCTGATGGACGATTTCAGAGAGCGAGGGGTAACCTTTACCGCCGGCTGTATTGATATGGATTGGCACTGGAGCCACACTCTGGATGAAGAAAAGCAGATCAGTGCCAGTGGTAAAAATGACGAGCTGCACGGCGGAAACAACGGCTGGACGGGCTACAGCTGGAATACCCGCCTATTCCCTGACCCCAAGAGATTTCTTGGGAAATTGAGAGAGCGGGGCATGCACATAGGTCTGAACCTGCACCCTGCCGACGGCATCCGCTATTTCGAGGACGCCTATCCCCAAATGGCTCGTGCCATGGGCATCGACCCTGCAACCGAGGCACGAGTGCCCTTCGATATTACAGACGATACCTTTATCAACGCCTATTTTGACGTTCTCCACCACCCTATGGAGGAGGATGGCGTTGCCTTCTGGTGGGTGGACTGGCAGCAGGGCACCCAATCCAACGTGCCTGGGCTTGACCCCCTATGGAGCCTGAATCACTACCACTACCGTGACCACGCCCGAGGTGGCAATCCCATGATTTTGTCCCGCTATGCGGGCATTGGCTCTCACCG
Organism: Eubacteriales bacterium; assembly: GCA_045656805.1. GTDB lineage: Bacteria > Bacillota > Clostridia > Oscillospirales > CAG-272 > UBA1740. The sequence goes on from JAZORW010000124.1 coordinate 4,372, forward strand.
CTATCCCCTGGGCTTTTCCGGGGATACCTACATTACCTGGGATTCCCTGGATTTTATCCCCTATTTTACCGCCAACGCCTCTAACGCAGGCTACACCTGGTGGAGCCACGATATCGGTGGCTTTATGCGTGGGGAAAAGTGTGACGAGCTGTACGTCAGATACCTACAATTCGGTGCCTTCGCACCCATCAACCGCCTCCACGGCACGATCCTGGCCGTGGTGGGCAAGGAGCCCTGGCTGTATAAAAACGGCAAGGGGGCGATTGCAGAAAGCTATATGAAGCTGCGCCACCGCATGATTCCCTTCCTTTCCTCCTGTGGCTATGAAACCACCCGCATGGCACGCCCCTTAGTGGAGCCCATGTACTATGAATACCCGGGTGACGAGGAAGCCTACAAGTGCAAAAACCAATATCTCTTTGGTGGACAGTTGTTAGTACGCCCCGTGACCCACAAGGGTGACCGAACAGGTCTGGCGGGGGAAAAGGTATGGCTACCCAAAGGTACCTGGACAGATATTTTCACAGGGGACGAATACACCGGCGATCGCACCGTGGAGATGTACCGCTGGGTAGACTCTATTCCCTGCCTGCTTCGTGAGGGTGGTATCTTCCCCCTGGACGCACGGCGTGAGCCCATGGATATGGACTATCCCCGGGAGATGGAGGTGCTGCTGGCAAACGGCTGTGGTGCCTACACCCTGCACGAGGGTGAGGGCGACACCTGGGCACACACCCACTTTGAAAGTAAGGGCCATGCGGGAACCCAGACCCTCACCTTCACCTGTGAGGATGAGGGCAACATCCTCCCCCACCGTACCTATTGCCTTGCCTTCCGCAATATTCTCACGGGCAATGCCGCCGCCACCGCAAACGGTAGCCCCATCGAAATTCAGACGGACGATAACCACTGCCTCACCGTCACTCTGCCTGACACCCAGCCCGGGGTGACCTATGAAATTACCGTTACCTATGAAAAGGACCCCGAACAGGAACGGGACGCACGTCTCTTCCAGACCCTGCGTGCCCTGGAGGGCAACAATCTGGAGAAAATGGCACTGTGGAACGAGCTACTGCCCCTGTCCACAGAGGAGCGTGCCACACGGATTTCTGCCTATCAGAAATTCACCCCCCGTGCCCGTCGGCGCCTGCTGGAGGTTTTGTATTCCGTTTAATAAAAAAGCACCCCGTCTGGGGTGCTTTTTTATATCCTTACTTGAACAGGTCGAGAATTGCAGTGGCGATCTCTTCGCCCAACAGTTTATTGCATTGGGTGGTGGGATGGGCGTAATCCGCATAACATTCCTTGCCCCAGGGTGCCATGGCGGTGTAAATATCCAGGGTGGCAACCCCTGCCTCACGGCAAACTGCCAATGCGAGGGCGTTATACGCCTGAATTTCCTCGTTGGTTCTGGGGTTAAAATGTCCGGAATTATCACCGGGTGCCATGGGAGAGGTGGTTACAAACAGAAGTGCGGCACAGGGGAAGAAGCTACGCAGCTGTCTGATAATTCTGCGAATATTGTTGGCGTATTCGGTGGGCTGGGTGAGAGGCTCCTGGTCACAGTTCCAGTGGGCAACGTCCCAATGGCCGCAGTTAAAGGTCACTGCCACCACGTCCTGCCTATCCTCAAACATATTGGCCCACGTGCGCAGGCAGGTAATCACGTATTGGGTATTGCGGCAATTCTCTTTTGGAGAAACCACCTCATAGGCGTCCCCCAGATACTCTGACACGTGGGGGGCATAGCCCTGACGGATAGAGTCGCCAATTAAAAATACCTTTTTCTTTTTTCCTGTCACGCTGACACTGCTCTCACCGTTTTCGCAGCCAGCGATGGTCTGTATATTCTTATCCATTCGCCTGTATCTCCTTTTCCAGGTCTGCCTCATGCAAAATAACACCCGCCGCTTTCAGCTTTTCCTGCAGGGCGGAAATATCCAGGGTGGTGAAATCCCCCGTCATAGCGGCGGCGGTGCCTGCCGCCTGTCCCGTAACGGCACAGCAAGGAATCACACGCATCACGTCCCACAGGGTCTCGTCCACCGAGGTGCAACGCCCTGCCGTGATCAGATTCCGCACCTTGGCAGAATACAGGGTTCTAAAGGGCACCTCATAAACGGGGCCACGCCTTTTCCAGTTCGATACCATACCGATGGAATCCTCAAAGGCGATATGCTCCTGAGTATAAGACAGGGTGTATTCCCCCACGATACGGCGGGTCATGCGTAGCTGAGGCATGGTGGGAATGGTGGAAATGGCAACCTTTGGGTCTTGGGCGTGCCGTTTCAACCAATCCTCCAGCACTGCCCCGTGGGAGAGGCAAACCATTTCCGAAATCTCCCCATCCTCCAGACCCCCAAAACGGCGGGGGGTGAGGAACTGAGGTGTATTCTTATCGGTGCGCTCTACCTCGGGCACGTCGGCGGCACCCATCATTCTCAGACGGTATCCCCCCTCGTCCGTTAGGTAATACCATGCCGCCAGCAGATTTCCCTGCCGGAAGGTTTCTGTCTTCACACGTGCAAAATGGGCAATGTCGCAGTCCCCCGTGGCATCCACCACGGCTCCCACGGAAATTTCCCTACGTCCAGACTTACCCTCCACCGCCAGGCGGGTGATTTTGCTTCTACGGGTCTTAACACCTACCACGTAGGTGCCGTAGAGAATATCCACCCCTGCCTCAAGCAGCTTTTTCTCTGCCAATATGGCAAACAGCTGGGGGTTAAACTGCACCTCATAGCGGGGATCCTTTTCGGTGCGAGTACCCACACCGTCGATCCAGTTATAGGGGCGTTTTCCCTCGTCACCGTAGACAATAGACAGCTTCAGCAGTTCTTCTGCAATGCCGAAGGAAACCTGCCGTCCATAGCCGTCACACAAGGGCAGATAGATGGTGATCAGCCCTGCGGTGCCAAGACCGCCCAGCATATACAGCTTCTCCAGCAGCACTACTCGCTTTCCCTCTCTGGCAGCCGCCAGAGCGGCAGAAATGCCTGCGAAGCCACCCCCGCAGACTGCCACGTCATATTCGGCAAAGACCTGTGTTTTCATGCGTCACTCCAAAAGGTTTAATATGCCCATCCATCGGGCAAACACGAACGGGAGGACAGGGGTAGCCTGTCCTCCCGAAAAAATTATGCTTTACGTACGTACAGGGGGCAAATGCCGGCCTCCAGGGTCAGCTTACCGTCCTTAGCCTCCATAACCACGGTGTTACCCAGCATATCGGTAACGCGTGCTGTAGGCTCGCTCCAGGGCAGCTCCATGGTGGCGCTGTTCAGTGCGGTGAAGGCAACGATTACCTCCTCACCACCCTCCTGGCTCTCAAAACGGTATGCGAAGGACTGGCAGTCCTCACCGTCGTAGATAGCACCCAGAAGACGGGGATCGGGCAGAATATCGATCAGGGTCTTAGTAGCATATGCTGCAGGACGCCAGCTGCCGTCGTAGTTTACGAAGCCGGGGTTGCAGTTATCGGTATCCATGATGTACATGGTGGTGATACGCTCAACGCCCAGACGCATACCTAAAAGGTATACCTGTACGTTATATGCTGCCTGCTGAGTCAGATCGTTACCGCCGTGGCAGGTATCAAAGCGACCGCCCAGGGTGGGAGGAATGAACCAGCCCAGCTCGGTATACCAGAAGGGAATATCCTCTCTGCCGTGGGGGGCAAAGATATCGTGCAGGATCTTATTGGAGGATGCGATAGAATGCTCAGGCAGCCAATCCAGATAAGTCATGGGAGGACGGGGATCTACGTAGGGGTGGGTAGAGAATACGTCCATGCACTGTACAACCTCGGGGTCGTATGCAACGCATCCACGCACGAAGCCCATGTCAGCGGCAGAAGCACCGCCGGCACCGAAGCCCACGAATCTTACGTCGGGGAACTCCTTCTTGGCAGCCTTATAAACGCCGATCTGCAGCTTAGTATACAGCTCAATCTTTCTATCAATGGGGGTCTTATCGGGTACCATGTAGCCAAAGTTAGGCTCGTTATACAGCTCGATTGCAGTCAGAGGGGTATAGGGCACCTCAGGATGATCCTTAAAGTAGGAGCCACCGGGGCCATACAGGCGGAGGGTGGTCAGGACTCTGTCAATATTGCCCTGTACAAACTCTTCATCGGTTTCATAGAGTCCACGGGGGCTGCCGCTGGTCATCATCAGCTGCAGGCCGTCATCGTTCATCTTCTGGAACATCTCTTCGGTATAGCCTCTACCGCCGGTACGGATGTTACGGAAGCCGATGCCCCGAATAGCATCACGGAACTGGTCATAGTCAATGCCCCAGCAATAAATGCCGTAGATCGGCACCTCGCCGCGTCCCTTTGCTACGATCTTCTCGATTGCAGGGAAGGTTTGGGGTTTGTTGATGTGGCATCTCTTGCCGCCTACCTCAGGTTGGGTCAAAAGCTTGTTTTCACTCATAAGGCACTCCTGTGTTTTGTGATACTTTATTTTACCATACCCCCTTGGGCAAAGTCAAAGGAAAAAACACGTTTTTTCCTAAAATTTCAGGCACATCCTTCAAAATGCACATAATAACGCCCCCTCTTTTATGCACCATCCCAGTTGACTTTTATCCTTGGTCTGTTATTATAATATTGACCTGCTATGCGGGATCAAAACGGTCTTTTTAAGATACGTCTAAAGGGAGAATAAAATGCGTACGATCGACGAAACCCTCAGCCAGCATACTCTGGCGGCGAATATGAAGCAACTCATGGCATATGACCCCACGGTGGACTATGACAGCTGGCGTCAGGCACTGCGTGAAAAGCTGTTTGAGGTACTGGGTCTTAACAACATCCGAGAAAATGCCTGCCCCCTCACTCTTGAGATTGAGGAGGACGTAGAGCTGGAGACTCACCGCCGTATCCGCTTTGTATTTGAGAGTGAAAAGGGCTTCTTCGTTCCCTGCTATCTGCTGATTCCCAACACCGGGAAAAAGACCTACCCCGTAGCCATTACCCTGCAGGGGCACTCCTCCGGCTTCCATAACTCTGTGGGGATTATCAAGTACCCCGAGCGTGACGAAAAATATCAGCCCCGCGGCTGCTTTGGCCTACAGGCCGTAGAGCAGGGCTACATCGCCCTGTGCATTGAGCAGAGAGGTTTGGGTGAGAGAACCTCCCGCTTCCCTAAGTTCTCCTGCGGCTTCCATGCACAGAACGCCATCATGATGGGCAGAAGCATGGTGGGCGAGAGAGTCTGGGACGTTTGCCGTGCCATTGACCTGCTGTCTAACTTCCCCCAGTGCGACCTGGATAAGATCCTGATCACCGGTAACTCCGGTGGCGGTACCACCTCCTATTACGCAGCCTGCTGTGACGAGCGTATTAAACTCAGCGTACCCAGCTGTGCCTTCTGCTCTTACGAGACCTCTATCATCAGCATGCTACACTGCGGATGTAATCATATCCCCAATGCCTACCGTTATTTTGAAATGGAGGATCTGTCTGCCCTGATTGCCCCTCGTTCCCTGGCTATTATCACCGGACTTACCGACCCCATCTTCCCCCTGGAAGGAGTAAAGGCTTCCTATGAGACGGTGAAGGCTATTTACGAAAGGGCAGGTGCCCCCGAGGAATGCAGCCTTGAGATCACCCCCAGAAACCACTACTGGTGCGTAGACATCGTTTGGCGGGTCATTCGTGAAAGAACTACCCAGCTGGGCTGGCATACCGAAGACTAATAAGAAGGCGAAGGCGGACCTCGGGGTCCGCCTTTCCTTTACCTTTTGAATAAATGGGCAATTTGACATTCTATAAATAATTTGATATAATATCATGGGTAAAAGCCTAAATTGTGCCGACATGGAGGTTTTGGCATGAAATATATGAAGTGTAAGAGCTGTGGCACCTTCTATGAGGATTCCTTCACCGCCTGCCCTCACTGCAGCGGTGGCGTAACCAAGCCTAAGGGGAAGCACGCCTCTCCTCTGGCAAATTTCTTAGATAGAGATCTGCATCTGGGCACCCTGACCCTGACGTGGCTGAATATCTTCTTGGTCTTCGCCATTAACCTATCCATCATTTCCGTGGTGACCAACTGCATTCTGTATTTTAACGACATCTCCCCTGCCGTATGGTTCCAGTACGTGCTGTGCGGTCTGTTGGCTGTGTATATTCTGTTTAAGGCCAGCTTTGGCCGTCACCGCTTCTACACGGTGCTACGCCGTGTGCTGTGCGTACTTCTGCTGGCTATTTTGATATCCGACTTCATCTGTGCCACCACGGTCACCGCCTATGCTGTGCCTGCTACTGCCTGCCTGATGGCTGTACTGGGTCTGGTTCTGCTGCTGACCCAGAAGATCACCAACACCAGTTTCCTATATACCAATCTGGTATGCTTTATTTACGGCGGCATTTCTCTTCTGATGATGCTGTTTGACCGCTTCGACTTCACTACCTTTGCCAAGGTATCCGCCTTTGTGGGCATTGGCGTATCCGCACTGGTCCTGGCGAACTACCTGCTGGCAATGCTTATTTCCCTACCTACCCGAATCAGAAAGAGCTTTTAAAATGAAAAAAATTGGCGTCGTCCTATCCGGTGGTCTCGCCAAGGGTGCCTATCAGATCGGTGCCCTGGAGGCTATCGCCGAATATTTCGAGCCACAAGAGGTATTTGCAGTCAGTGCTTCCTCCGTTGGTGCCCTGAATGCTTATGCCTATTTCTGCGGTAGCCTGAACAGTGCCAAGGAAATGTGGACGGATATCAACCAGTTCAAAAAGCGTGTCAGCGTTTTCACCCTGCTCAAGAGCCCCTATTTACAAACGGTGCTTGAGGACCTTACCACTCACGATCTGCTGTGTGAGCATTTCTATATGCCCCTGCTTCAGCTGAGAGAGAGAAAGACCCTGTATAACGATCTGACGGAAATTGACCTGACCAAACGGAAGGATTACCTGAACGCAGGTGTTTCCTTTATTAAGCCCTACAAGCTGGAGGGCAAATACTATTTCGACGGGGCACTGGCAGATAACATTCCCATCTTCCCTCTGGAAGAGCATGACCTGGACTATATTATCTGCGTGTATTTCGATAACTGCAACTACATCTTCGACTCCCCCGAGGTGGATTCCCGTGTGATCAAGATCGCCTTTGACGAGGATAACATTCTCTCTAAGAGCCTGATCTTCTCCCGTGAAGCAACTGAGAAAATGATCGATATGGGCAAATGCAAGACCAAGAAAATTCTGGACTTTGCCTTTGCCAACGGCACCGAGAAGGAAGAAGTGCATAAGCAGATCGCGGCTCTCAACAAAAAGAACAAGAACCGCAAAATGCGTGTGACCATTGACACTGCCCTACGCAGCATCAATGCTCTGGCAAAACGACTGACCAAACGCACCAAGCAGTAAAACCGTATAAAAAGCCACCTGCAAATGCAGGTGGCTTTCTTTTTGTATTTAACCGACGATACCGGAACGCTCAATACCCTGAACCAGGAACTTCTGGCCAAACAGGTACACGATGAGCAGGGGTGCCATGATCATCATACCTGCGGTATTGGTAATCGCAGAGTTGTAAAGCATGGCGCCGGCCTTATCGCTCTTCAGGCTTTCGGGAATGGTCATATACAGGTTATAGAAGGTCTTGACGTTGATCGTAAGTCCGTTCTGGGGCAGGAACAGTTTGGTATAGAACTCGTCCATCCACTGCCAGCTGAAGGAGAACAGGAATATGGTCACCATCATGGGGATCGACAGGGGCAGAATGATCTGAATAAAGGTGCGGAAGGAACCGGAGCCGTCCACGTATGCGGATTCCTCCAGCTCATCAGGCACGCCCTTGAAGAACTGCAGCATCATGAAGATGTACAGACCGTTCTTAAAGCCGCAACCGATGAGGGACAGAATGATGAAGGGCCAGAAGGAGTCCAGCATCTGCATACCGCCGTTGGGCATTGCATCCTTCTTAAAGATTTCTGCTACGAATTCGAACAGACCCCTATTGCCCCAGCCCAGGACGCTGAACAGGTCAAAGTGCTGGAAGTGCTGATTCAGGGACTGCTTCAGGGTGGCAGGGGGAACGATCATCAGAAGGATCACCAGGAAGATAATAACCTTCTTACCCTTAAACTTAAACTTAGACAGACCGTAGCCGATCATACAGCAGATAAAGGTCTGGATCAAGGCACAGCACAGGGACAGCAGGAGGATATTTCGCATTGCTTCAAAATATCCCTGCTCCTGTATCAAGGCCTTATAAATATCTACGGTAAAGTTCTTGGGGATCAGGCTGACCGTCATATCCATGAAGTCCTCTCTCGCCATAAAGGACTGTGCAATACGGGAGAAGAAGGGGTTCAGGATAACGTAGGAGATACCCAGCATGATCAGGAAACGGAAGACGTACCATACACGGTCGATCCAGAAGGAAGAGCTGGTCAGCTTCAGCTTCAGCTTTTCAGCCGTAGAGATCTTACCTTCATAATCCACGCGCAGCTTGCGCTTGGTTTCTTTCAGGACTACAGGAGTCGCAGAGGTTTGTTTTTGCATTTCCATTTCTTCTCCTCCTTAGTCTCTCTTCTGATAGAATACGAACAGGGACGACAGTGCTGCGAAGACACCGATGATCGCCAGTACCATGACAAAGTACATCCAGGACTGAGCGGTAGCAATACCCTTGGTATCGTTACCAACCGTATCGTATACGCCCTGGATCTGTGCCATAACCACGTTGCTCTTTCTGGTGAAGGAGTCGATGATGGTGTAGATACCGTTTACCAGGATCATAGGACTGATCATGGGGAAGGTGATCTTCCAGAAGGTCTCCCAGCTGGTAGCACCCTCGATCTGACACGCCTCGTAGATGGAGGGGGAGATGGACTGCAGACCTGCCAGGAAGATCAGCATCTGTACGCCGGAGAACTTAATGATGGTATAAACGCCGTTTACCAGCCCCACCACGTATTCTACCAGCTTTCCGCCTACCGCCATGGAGGAGAACAGTCTCTCAACGTCCATCATGGACAGCAGCTGATCACCGGCACCTGCAGTACCGTCCTCAATGCCTGCAGCACCACCCAGTGCGTCGGTTGCCTCAATGGTCTCCATCAGACCCGTAGACATAATAACGGGGATGAAGAAGATGGCACGGAAGACTGCACGTCCAAACATCTTCTGGTTCAGAACTACTGCAATGAACAGAGAGAAGATCAGGATAGCGGGCACCTGAAGCACCAGCTGTGTGAAGCCCTCAATAAGGCTCTGCAGGAATGCGTCGGAATCCAAAGCGGACTTATAATACTCCAGACCTACGTACTTTACAGTAGATACACCGTCAACGGGTACCACCTTAGAGAAGCTCAGCAGGAGAGAGTCCAGCAGGATGGGCAGATAGATCGCCAGCATGCCCAGGGCAAAGGGAAGGACAAAGAGCCAACCGGACAATGCCTTCCTTTGCGTCAGGGAAATTCTGCGTTTTCTTGGGGTGAATTCAGGCTGGAACTCGTAAGGAGCAGCTTCGCCAACGGCAGTTTCTTCCACTGCAATATTCTGTGTGTTTTCCATTTTTGAAGTCCTCCTTTCTTAGTCCAGTCGAATGTAACCGTACTTGGGCAGCTGAATCAGCTGTTCCTCGGCATCCAGAGTGACGCCGGGAAGGGTTACACCCTCCAGGTTAATGGTTACGGTGAAAATGTTGTAGTTCAGGATAAAGTGTACGTAATCCTCTCCATCGAAGTAGGTAACCAGAACCACAGAACCGTCATCAACGGTTGCCTCGGTGGCTACGTAATCTTCATCCAGTGCGTCGGAATAGGTGAAGTAGCTGTATGCGGACTCATAGTCAACGCCATTCAGGGATACCTGAATATCTACAACCTCATCCTTACCCATGCCAGCCTCTGCAATGTAAGCCAGAATATCTGCTTCAAACTGGGTACCTGCCACGGTATCCACGTAGGTCATGTAGGCGGCATCTGCCAGGATGGCAGCAGTGTCGAACTTCACGCCAATGGTCTTGCCGTATGCAGTGGTCAGTCTGCCATCGTTGATGGCATCGTAAACCAGTTTTCTTACACCGTTATCGGATGCGTTGGGATTCTCGCCTACGATGGCGATCAGGGTTGCGGTGGATGCGTACTTGGTGATCAGGTTACCGATCTGACGCTTCACACCGGTGGTGCTTTCCTGATCCCAGTTCTGGTCTGCACGGAAGCCGGCGGACAGGTCAATGCACTCACGGATGAGGGCACGCTCTGCCTCAATGGCTGCCAGAGTGCTGGACTCCAGCTGTGCTAAGAACTCTGCCTGCAGGGTTGCCAGCTGTGCCGCCTTCTCGCTATCACGGATCAGACGCTCAACAGCCAGAACCTTGTGGTCCACGATCTGGGAGAGCTGCAGATCCCCGGTCAGAGCGTTCAGGGTGTTATAGTATTCCTTAACAGTTTCCTTAGAAATCTGATAGTTAACGGAATAATACTTGTTCAGCAGCAGGTCTTCCTTCATCAGGTCAGTATTCTGATAAGACAGGAGGAAGTACAGGGATGCACCGGATTCAATGGCGTGCAGAAGTGCCTCAGCCTTATCTGCCTCTTCATTAAAGGCAGAGCCGGCGTAGCTGATGTAGCCATGAACTACCATGCCCCAGAAGGGAATGGTGTAAGAGGATGCGGTATAGTGAGAGGAATCAATGGGCGCCTTCAGGAGATAATCCACGTATGCGAAGGCGTATGCATTACCACCCGTACTCATGACGGAGGAATAGCCGCTCTCACGCACGGTGCGGAAGAAGTCCTGCACGGCTACCAGTGCCTGCTCACGGTTCAGCTCGTTCTCCTCAGAGAAGTCGGAGGATAGATCCGATGCGGCGTAGTCCAGAGAAATGGACAGATCGCCATACTTGGACAGCTTAGAATACTTCTTATCCAGCTTCTTAAACATCTCGGAGAATACGGATGCATTCACCACAACGCCTGCCTCGGAGGTAAAGGTCTGGTAAACCGAATCGTATACCTTCTGGAATGCGTAACGGTTATCTACAGATCTGGCACCTACCTTCTTAGGATTGATGCCGTCAAACCTCTTGGTTTTGCCAATGTAGAAGAAGTCGAAGTTGGGGAACAGTTCAACCCCGGTGTTCTCACTCTCTACATACTTGATCAGATCCTTATAGCCGCTCTTACCGCCTGCCTTACGCTCCCACTTCAGCTTGGTGGGATAGGTGTGGTTCATACCACCGTTGGTAAAGCCGGTCAGACGGAACTTAATGTTAGAGATTCCACTGTCCTTCAGCTCTTTGTACATGGTTTCAATGTCTTCAAAGGTGGTCAGGGGAACGTCTACGACAAAGGGAACGGAGAGGAATTTCTTCATGGTATGAGTCACACCGAAGCTCTCAATGAACAGGGGCAGCAGGCCCTCTTGAATATCAGCCTCAGACAGTGCAGTCAGCACACCGTTTTCGATCAGGTACTGTCTGTATGCAGTAGCCATACCTACGTAGGTTGCGGGGTAGTATTCTACCACACCGCACTCCTCTGCCACCTTATCGCTGGTCAGCATTACGTACTGGATCACGTAGTTGCCGGTGTAACGCTTTTCTGCCAGCACCGTGAAGGTTGCGGTAGCAGTAATAGCGTCAATGGAGTCCGCCAGGTCATAGGAGTCCTTTGCTCTGGGAACGTAGGTGGGATAGATGGA
>JAZORW010000125.1:0-2167 GCA_045656805.1 Eubacteriales bacterium
TGCTGTTGTTCTCTGTAATAGGCGTCCTCTTCTCGGGTAGCAACAGTACGCTGTAGGTCGTGTACAGACTGCTGTAGTGACCGCATTTCCTGTCGCATCGCCGCCAGGTCTGCCACGTCCTTTTCCAGGGTACGGTTTCTCTGCTCTAGGAGGAGTATGTATTCTTCGGGATCTTCCCCGCTTTCCTTGAGTCGACGACGTAGGGAGGCAAGCTTATCCTGCTGACGCTTTGCCTCCGCCATCTGACGGTCTTCCTCTTCAATAAGGTAGCGGTGGTGTAATTCATCCTTTACCCCAAGACTATGCTCGTAGGTCAGGTGGGATGCCAGAAGCAGCATTTCTGCAAAATCCTCTGCCACGTCAGGCTTTAAGGGTGCCATCTCACGGGTTTCCTCGTAGACGGTATAGCCGTCCTTGTCATAGGCACTGACGTATTCGTACAGTGCCAGTGCACCGCGGAAGTTGTGGTTCATTCGCAATACGTTTGTCTTGGTGACAGGGGGCTTCAGCATGGCCACCTTGGCAACCTCCCCCATAAGGGGAGTGGCAAGAAATGCATGCACCAGCTGTAGGCAGTCGCGAATGCGTCCGATAATTTCACTGGAGCCACTGATCTTCTCAAGGAAAGGATCGTCCTTACGCTCCTCCTTCAGGGTCAGGGTGACGGTCACGTTCCTCTTGGGCATGACGATCTCTTTTTCAGTGGAGTAACTGCCGTTGTAGGTATGCTCAATATTCAGAATTTGGTTGTAGCGTAGGGTAATGAAATCTCTCAGATAGCAGAGCAGCATGTAAAGGAAACGGTTTTCATATACGGCATAGTCGCTGAGTCGCTCTACCGTATACAGCTTATCAGGAACGATATCCCCCTCTCCCTCATAGCGGGTGATCAGGTTACTGTGCTTTGCCAGATGCTCTACAGAGTCCTTAGACACGTTTTTGACCTTTTCGATCTCTATGATCTCACCGTTAGAGCGAATGAACTGCCGCTCCTCACGAATTGCCTTGTCCACGTGAACAAGCCCCTCCTCGATCGCCTCAACCCAGTCGGTGTCGACGGTGCAGAAACGACGGAGAAGGGTGAGCCTGTCACCCTTGGGATTGGTTTTTACAGTGGTGGTGCGTTGCTTCGTGCAGTCGGAATTCTGCTGAGTATTCTTGCGGTATTCCTGCAATGCACGATAGGTAGCGTCAAGGTAATTCATGCGGGTTTCCTTTACGTGAGAATTTGTGTCTTAGCTTAAACGGTACGTCTCAGGCGAGCCATAAATGCCTTACACAGGGGCATTCTGTCATCCCCGAACAGCTCGTCCAGATAGGCACACAGCCCCTCGGATGCACTGCGGAGATAAATGGGGTTCTGCATCTCCAGCTTTCTCAGTACCTTCTTTGCCAGAATGTCGTCCAGGGCCTCCAGCTCGTCACCGCCACAGGCGACGTAAACGGGGATGTAGCTCTTGATCTGCTTCATAATACGGTTACCGAAGGTGATCTGGAAATGCTCAATGAGATATTTATCCAGCTCTTCAATTCTCGCCATGTTTCTCTGGGTAATGGCGTATTCACGCACAGCCCCTGCCGTCAGCTCCTGGAAGTGCTGGGCAGAGATAATGGTGCGGGAGGTCTTGGGGGCAGTGAATGCCTCACACTTGGCATCCAGGTTCATGATCATGGCACGGTCGTATACCTTATCCGAAATGGCGAAGGTAGAGTCGTCGTTATTGGCAGTGCCGATAAACCACATATTGGGGGGCAGCTTGATATTGCCGTTTTGCAGCTGTACGGGGTCGTCCTCCCACACGTCGGAAACAACGGTGAGCAGACGGTCATCGGGATTGGGAAGCTCTAGCAGAGACAGGAACTCAGCGAAGTAGTATTCTACACGGGCAATGTTCATCTCGTCCATGACCGTGATGTAGATATCCTTGGAATAGTTAGCCTCGTACATCTTTTCAAGGAGGGTAGTTTCGTTGAAACGGCGGGTAAACTCGTTATAGTACCCGATCAGGTCTGTACGTTCTTTCCACATGGGCTGCACGGGGATAACGGTGGAGGTATTGTCAATGAAGTGACCGAAGGCGTATGCCAGAGAGGTCTTACCTGTACCCGACATACCCTGCAGGATCAGAATACGGCTGACAGCCATACCGGAGATAAAGCGACGGAT
>JAZORW010000126.1:0-4345 GCA_045656805.1 Eubacteriales bacterium
CGGGGAGCTCGCTCACCAGGGGCAAGGTGAGAGATCTTGCCCAAAGGGCAATACTCCGCCTCCGCAACTTTGCGTAGAATGCCTCAGGATCAAACATCGCCCGCCCTTTCCTGTGGAAAGAAAACAAGGCGGGCAAATAACCCGAAGGTCGAAAAACCAGCCCTCGTGGCTGGTTTTCTTTTTCTTGCTACGGCGGGATTTGAACCACACGACCTCCGCTCTATGCACCGAGCATTCTTGCGTAGCGAAGAACACCCCGCCTCCGCAACCTTTATATCTGGTTATTTTTCATTAGGATTCCGTATTGAATCATTTTCGTTTTTATTGTATTATGATAAATGAAAAACGCAGGCATGCCAGCAAAGCGAAATGAAGAGAATTTGGCTGGGGCGGTCAAGTCCTTTTGAGGGGAGAAAAACATATGGTAAACAAGGCAATCGAAGGGTATAGAAAATCCTATGAAGCACTATTGCCCAAAATCAATGCGGATATAGAAAAATATCGCAAAGGAAATTTCAGTATCAAGGTGGTGAATCAAGCCGGGGATCCGGTTGCTGCCACGGTCAAGGTGGAGCAAAGGAAGCATCTGTTTGATTTCGGCACAAGCGCACTGATGCTGGGCAATATGGGTGATAAGGAGATGGAATATCGAAATGCGGTATCGAATCTGTTTAATTTTATCACCACCACGTTTTGCTGGAGTGCGATGGAGACCGAGCCCGGAAGCTATAGATTTGAGGAGGGGTGTGAGGAAATTTATCGAAGACCTCCCTCCGACCGTGTGCTGAGCTTTGCGAAAGAAAACGGTATGAAAGCAAAGGGGCAGCCCCTGTTTTGTGGCAGATGGTGTCCCGATTGGGTTCCGCAGGACCTTGATGAATTAAAGCGGCGCTGGGTCATTTTCGTAAAAGAGGTCGCCAAAAGATACGACGGTGAATATCGCATCTTCGACGTGGTAAATGAATCTTACCAAACCGAAGGAACCTGGAAAAACATGAAGTGGCTTCCTATATCGGTGGGGGAGTTCGTAAAATGGATGCTGGAAACCGCCGGAGAGATCTTTTCGGATGGTTGCGTCATGGAGCGAAACGAGACAACGCGCGTTAACTACGGTGAGTATGCAGACCTTTACTATGAAGAAAATAAAAAGCTGCTTGAGGAAGGCGTCCGTTTGGATTCCATCGGTTTTCAGTTTCATTTCTTTAATGGCGAGTCCTGCATGAAAAACCTGATTTCATCCGATGGCGTGGCAAGCCTTGAAAATATCTACGCCGCGTACCACAAAATGTCCACTCTTGGTATCCCCCTTTACATCACTGAAATTACCATTCCGTCGGTCTACGAGGGAATGACCGCTTGCCAAGGAGAAGCACTTCAGGCAGAATTGCTGGAAACCCTTTATCGACTATGGTTCTCTATTCCCAATATGAAAGGAATCATATATTGGAATATCAAGGATGGCGATGCGTGGAAAAACGAGGGCGATTGTCTTGGGTGCCTGATTGATGAATACATGCGAAAAAAGAAGTCGTATTACGCGCTGGAGCATCTGATCAAACGGGAATGGAACACCTGCGTTACCTCGGCAACCAATTCTGACGGGGTATTGAATTTTTCAGGCTTCTACGGTGACTATACCGTAACGATTTCAGCTGATTCCAAGGAAAAGAAAACTCTTGGACATTCTTTTGATAAAGAGGGCGGCACGTTGACGGTTATTGTAGATTAAGAAAAGGACACCCGTCGTGGTGTCCTTTTCTCTATTCTTCTTTCCAACTTAGTTTCTTCTCTTCTCAGAGAGGCTGATGCATGCGCCGCCCAGGAGGCGGGACTGCTCTGCGTAGATTGCCATGAGGTGGCTCTCGACAGAGCGTTCCAGGGAGGTTTCCTCGGGGGCGTTGCCACAGAGGATCTCATACAGGGCGTTGATGAGCCCCAGGTCGCCGCCGCCGTGACCGCCACGGGCGTTATTGTTCAGGTCGCTGATGCTGTAAACCACATCTTCTTTTTGGAATTTACGTACCACCAGCTCGTTTCTGCTTTCGTCCAGAATGATGTCCCCATGGGTGCCGAAGAACTCAATGCGGCGCCCTGCCTGCTTAGTGAACGCCATCATGGTAAGTTCTGCCTTCACACCGTTTTCAAACTCCATGGAGACGATCTGGTGGTCCACCACGTCGTTGTCACAGTGATAGACACAACGGCCGTAGGGGCCCTCTGCAATCGCTGACATGAGCTTTTCCTCGGTGAGGGGGGCGGGGGCAATAATGTTAAAGGGCCATGCGTCAGGGTGGGCTCCTGCGGCATGCCAATTCTTTACGTAAATGATTTTTGCACTGTAGGGGCAGGTGTCTTGATGGGGGCAATCCACGCAGCGGTGGGTGGCACCCTCGGGGGCACAGTCTGCCCTGAAGTGGTCAAGCGAGCCCACGGAAGACAGAGATTTACATCTGGCACCCGCATAGTGCTGAATCAGGTCAAGGTCGTGGCAGCACTTCGCCATAATCATGGGGGCAGACGCTTCGCTGCTGCGCCAGTTACCGCGGACAAAGCTATGTGCCTGGTGCCAGAATGCCACACGCTCCAGGTCTTTGATGGCAATCAGTTCTCCGATCAGCCCCGCACGGAGCAGCTCACCCAGCTTGACGAAGGCGGGGGCGTAGCGCAGCACGTGACAAACCAGCACGCGGCCACCGTATTTTTTCTGGGTTGCCAGCAGTGCCTCCAGCTCCTCACGGCTGGGACTGATGGGCTTTTCCAGAAGAACGTCATATCCCAGGGCCAGGGCGGCTGTGGCATGACGGACGTGGTCTGCATCCTGGGTGGCAATCACCAGCACGTCTGCACGCTTGGCTTGTAAAAAGGCATGGTCGTCGGTGAAGCAGTTTTCCTTCGGGACGTTAAATTCCAGTCCAAAGCGTTCCACCTTTTCCGGCTTCAAATCGCACAGGGCAGTAATACGGAACTTGTCCTTTTGGCTGTCCAGGATGTGCCCGTAAGAATCGGCACCCCGACTGCCAATGCCAAGGATGGCAACGGTAAACTGTTTCTGCATGGTTGGCTTCCTTTCCCGAAAAAGGATGTATTCGTGGGTATTATACCACCGGACCTATGAAAAGTAAAGGGAAGTAAAAACGGTCTTTTTCAATCAAAAATTGAGTAATTCAACAAACTGTTGAGCAAAAAACAGTCAATTTTTTGTTGAGATGGTGTATAATAGAGAAAAAAACGAGGTGCATCATGTTAGGAGAAAGACTTAAAACTCTGCGAATAGAGAACAATCTGACGCAAAAAGACTTGGCTGAAAAACTTTACGTTACGGCACAGGCGGTTTCCAGATGGGAGAAAAACGAGGTTGAGCCTTCCATCACGACCTTGACAGCGATAGCAAAGGTATTTAACATATCCGTTGGCGAGCTTCTGGGCGAGGAGAAGCAACAGGGCGAAGCAGAGATGGTAAAAGAAATAGAAACTATCAAAGAAGAGATAGAGAATATAAAAGAAAAGGAAGAGTCCCCCCGTCCTCAGGCAGAGCCCGCAAGACCTGTGCTTGCCGTATGTGAGTGCTGTAACACCCCCATCTATGACGGCGATGAGATCGTCAGAAAGACCGAATATAACGGTGACTCCACAGTTAAGAAGGTAATCTGCAAGACCTGTGACAAGAAGCAAAGGGAAAAGGCGTTCAAGGACAAGGTACATTACGGCGTAAAGCAAAGAAAGAAGTCCTTCCTCTGGGGTGGCATTTTCAGTGGGCTGATCGCCCTGGTGTTCATATTGGCTACCAACGCACTGGACCTGCCCATCGGCACGGTTCTGCTAAATGGGCTGTTTGGTGCCTCCTTCTTCCCCCTGATCTCCTGCCTGTACCTAAAAAATAATTTCATTGAAGAACTTATGGATACCATTGCAGGCTGGTCCATTCGCTTCCCCGGTCTGATCTTTACACTGGATCTGGACGGCATCATTTGGTTTATTACCGTGAAGCTTATGTTCGGTATTCTCAGCTTTTTGATAAGTGCTGCTGCCTTCGTGCTGTCGATTTTCGTGGCACAGATCATCAGTCTGTTCGTTTACCCCTTTGCACTGATAAAGAGCATCAAGGCTCCCCATCTGTCGTCTGAATTTTAATAAAAGAGGAACATACAATGAAGAAATTTTTACTTACAGCTATTCTATTGGTGTTAGTATGTTGCCTTTTCGCAGCGTGCGGAGGCACTGAACCCAGCACTCCGCCCAGCCAGGAGCAGGGCGGCGAAACCCCAGGTGGAGAAACTCCCGGTGGCGAAACTCCCGGTGGAGAGACCCCCGGCGGCGAAACTCCCGGCGGCGAGACCCCCGGCGG
>JAZORW010000127.1:0-4635 GCA_045656805.1 Eubacteriales bacterium
TTTTCGGCATAAACACAAACAAAAAATAAGAGTGGTACTGAGTTTAGTATCACTCTCTTTTTTTGCTTTCTGTCTAAACGGATATTGAGGTTGAAAAACTAAGGTTTTTTCCGTTAGATTAAAATTTTTTGTTTGTTATCGCCCCTCTCTTCCTTCGACGTACGCCTGTACGCCTTCGGGGCGAGATGGGCAATTTCTGCTCGAAAATTCCTCGCTCCTCTATGCGGAGTGTTGGCGGTAATTTTCGGCATAATTGTAAACAAAAAAGGGAGTTGTACCTAATTCGGTATGGCTCCCTTTTTATTTTAAAAATATGCGTTTATCAGAAGCGGATCAGCTCCTCGTAGGCGCGGATCAGGTAGGCGTCGGTCATGCCGGCGATGTAGTCGATGATGGCACGGCAGTATAGACGGGGGTCGGTCAGGTCGCCGTAGAGGGGGGTGTTGGCATAGCCCTCCTTGGGTGCGTCGGTGTAGGGGAATACGAACTCGGCAAAGCCGCCCATCAGGGTGGGGTATAGTTCCTTATCCCTCTGGGATACGGCCAGGTAGGGGATGCCTGTGTAGGCGTCCTTTAGAGCGGTGTAGACGCTCTCCATAACCATCTTGGCATACTGGGTGAAGGGGCGGAAACGTTTGTGGGTGTAAATATAGCGGTAGTTCAGCTCTTTAGTCTTATCCATCAGGGCTGCGGCGGCAGGGGACAAACAGATGCCCTTTTCGGGGTCGGAATTTTGGCAGACGTCGCTGACCATGGCGTGGATAATGCCCGTTGTATTCAGGGTACTACCGCCAAATTCCCGCTCCACCTCCCGGAGAGCCTCTCTGCCCTCGCTGTCCAGAAGGCCCAGGGTGTCGGCATCTTCAATATCACGACCCAGGTAGGCGATCTTGTCGGACAGCTTTACCACGCAGCCCTCCCAGGTGATGCTGTTATGCTCTCCGGGGTGGGAAAGGGTCAGGGGGTCTAAAAGATCGGTTCTGGGGCGTAGACCGTTCTCGTCCAGCTCTCCGCAGTGGCACAGGATGCCGTCACGGACGGCGTAGGTCAGGCTCAGGTTATGCTTTACCCTATCGGGGGAGTCCAGCAGCTCGATGCAATCTGCAAAGTACAGACCGTTTTTCTCGTGCCAGAAGGGCTCGCCCAACTCTCTTTTGCAAATCTCACTCAGCACCTTTTCCCCTGCGTGACCAAAGGGGGAGTGCCCCAGATCGTGTCCCAGTGCAATGGCACGGGTCAGGGGGACGGACAGCCCCAGTGTTTCCGAAATGGTGGTGCTGACCGACTCTACGTGCAGCACGTGCTCCATGCGGGTGCAGATGTGGTCGCTTTCCACGTGGGGAAATACCTGGGTCTTATGCTTCAGCCGTCTGAAGGCAGAGGAGTGCAGAATGCGGGTATAGTCACGGTAAAACTGCTCCCGCAGGGGGGATTCTCTTTCATAGAGGGGGAACTGACGGCGGGTCAGATCCTGCCACAGGGGGTGATCCTGGGAAACCCCAAGACCGCAGAATTTCTTTTCCATAGTACCTCCAAAAAATTGGGTGGCCTTTTTCTTTAGTATACCACAGAAAAGAGTGGCTTGGCAAGCACCCCTTATGGGGTGAGCAGATGGGGCAGGATGCTATCCACGTCCCCTGCCCCAAGGATCAGACAGCAGTCCCCCGACAGCAATGAATGCCGCAGGCAATCTGCCGCCCCCTCCAGGGGCACGTAGGTGCCACCGCACGCCGCTGCCAGTGCCTGGGCTGTAATACCCGGAATGGGGGCTTCCCTGGCGGGGTAGATGTCGGTGACATAGATGACGTCAGAGAGCCTCAGGGCACGGACGAATTCTGAAAACAAAGCCTGAGTGCGGGTGTAGGTATGGGGCTGAAAGAGGCACACGACCCGCCGTCCGCCTTCACGGCGGGTCTTGATGGCGGCAGTGATCTCTGCGGGATGATGGGCATAGTCCAGCCACAGGGTTGCCCCCGAAAAACTACCTATCCTTTCCATTCTGCGTCCCACTCCTCGAAACCCCTGAAGGGCTGGCAGAATCACGGAATAGGGGATCTTCAGAACCCGTGCCATGGCAATGGCTCCCAGTGCGTTTAGGGCGTTATGCTCCCCCTCCACACCCAGGGCTATCTCACCCTGTAAGGCACCCTTTTCCCAGATGCGAATGCCCCGTCGGCACCTTTCCCCACGGATAAAGCATTCCTCCCCCCAGCCGTACCGCAGGGCGTGGGGTGGGGCAATGCTGCACAGGGGCTTGCATTCTCCGCACACGATCACCTTTTGGGATTTTTTTAGGAAGGCTGAAAAGGAGGCTTTTACTGCCTCTAAATCGGGGAAAAAGTCAGGATGGTCCAGGTCAATGTTGGTCACCAGGGACAGGGTAGGGGAGAGGGACAGAAAGGCGTTTTTATATTCGCAGGCTTCACAGATAAAGATCTCTTTCCCGCCCAGTCGGTAGGGTGGTTGACCTACGCAGAGAGGGGCACCCCCGGATATAGTGGGGGCAAGGCCCGCCCCCTCTAAAATGGCACCCACCATTCCCACCAGGGTGCTTTTTCCGTGCATGCCCGCCACAGCCAGGCGTTGGGGATAGGGATGCATTAAGGCCGCCAGGAGGTCGGAACGGGTCATATAGGGGATTCCCCGTCTGCCTGCCACCATCAAGGGGGTGCTGGTTTCGGAGAGGGCGGTGGTGCAGATCAGCAGGTCCACCCCTGAAAGATGGGGCTTCTCCTGGTTATCCACGGGGATGCCGTCACGGCGGAGGGCATCTGCCGTATCCCCCAAATGCTGACGGTCGCAGCCTCTGACCCTGTACCCCAGAGCCAAGAGCATACGTGCCAGCCCCGCCATGCTGACACCGCAGATACCCCCCATATATACGCATTTGCTTTGCGAGAGCAGAGTGTGGGCTGCATCAGCCCCTAAAAGGGTGTTGTTCATAGATGGTCGCTTTCACAGTTTGTTCTCATTTTCTTTACATCTTTTTTCCGATTTAGTTGAATAATGGACACAGTCGCTCGTTATACTATATGCAAACGCAAAAAACAAACCACACCGAAAGGGCAAGCAAATGCAAATCACAGACATCAAAATCCGTAAGACCTTTGAGGAGGGACCGCTGAGAGCAGTGGTGTCGCTGACTCTGGACGATCAGCTGGCAGTACATGACGTAAAGGTCATTTACGCCCGTGACCGCTATTTCGTAGTGATGCCATCCCGCAAAAATCCTGACGGCACCTTCCGTGACATGGTCCACCCCATCAACGCAGACTTCCGAGGGGAGCTGGAGGATACCGTGATCTGTGCCTATAAGGAGCATCTGGTTCGCCAGGAGGCAGAGCTGGCGGCACTGTAAAAAAAGATAGACCCTGTGTGCCCGGCACACAGGGCTTTTTATTTTGTACGCATAGCTTTTAGCTCTAAAAGACAGAAATGTTTTGCGTGGGCTTTTGCCGAAAAAGAAAATCCCCTGCCGATTGGCAGGGGACCCCGTCCCGACGGACGGCTACGGCTAATAATTAGCCGCGGGCCTGAGCCTCGTTCTCGTACTTTTCAACCATCTTCTTGACCATCTGGCCACCGATAGAGCCTGCCTGCTTTGCGGTCAGGTCACCGTTGTAACCCTGCTTCAGGTTAACGCCTACCTCGCTTGCGGCCTCCATCTTGAACTGGTTGAGAGCCTGCTTTGCAGCATTGTTCTTCATTTTCGAACTCCTCTTGGCTTTCGCCATTTATATCATCGAGAGCCGCACGGACTCTCGACGGCACCATCGTGCCTGTTCGCATCCCTGCTTCTCTCTGCTACTATTGTTCGCCACCATACGGGGTGTTATAAGTGGAATTTTTCGTCTGCAAATGGAGAGTTTTACATTTTTTCTTCATCCGGGGGTCCTTTGACGAAGTTTTTTCAAAGAGGAGCCGTCAGGGGGCACCGAACGGGACACTTTTTCTGCTTTTGTGGTTGACAGAGAATTACATATATGTTAAAATGTATCGAATACGTCTGTAAACTAATATATCGCACGCACGCGCCCGCATACGTATGGCCACCCGTGGGGGTGACCGATCAGGCGGAACGTGCCTTCAGATAGGAGGAACCCATGTCACAGATCACCGAGCAGCTGACCCAAGAGCTACCCGTGCAGGAGGTAGAGACCACTCTTGCGGTGCCCGTTAAGGCACCGGAAGAAACACTACTCCCTCCTAAAAAGCGTCGGGGCTTCCGTTACGGCTGCTATTTGACGATCAAGCGGCTGTTTGACTTTTTCAGCAGCCTGACACTTTTAATTGTGGCTTCGCCCATCATACTGCTCTGCCTGTTTGCAAAATGGGTGGAGGATTGGCATAATCCTATTTACGTTTCCCGTCGTGTGGGGAAGAACGGAAAGATCATTAAGTTCCTGAAGATCCGTACCATGTGCCCCAATGCGGAGGAAATGAAGCAGCAACTGATCGACGCAGGTCTGAACGAGGCTGACCCCCCTGCCTTCAAGATGAAGAACGACCCCCGTATCACCAGGGTGGGCAAGTTCCTGCGTAAGTTTTCCCTGGACGAGCTGCTCCAGCTGTGGAACATCGTCATCGGGCAAATGAGCGTGGTGGGACCCCGTCCCCCCCTCCCCCCTGAGGTGG
>JAZORW010000128.1:0-12265 GCA_045656805.1 Eubacteriales bacterium
GTCGGGTCTGGCATGCCCCAGATCAGAGCGGAAGGTAGCGTAGGAGTCTGTATAGTCTCGACGGAGGGCCTCAAAGGTCTGCCCCTCCCACTCCCCTGCATAGATCTCACGCAGCCCCTCCAGGGGCACCACCTCCATACCTCTGTCACGTCCCAGGGGGGTGGCAGTATGGTAGGCACGAAGAAGATCGGAGGAGTAAATGGCGTCAAAGGATACGTCCTTTAGATACTCTGCCGTTTTTTCTGCCTGGCTGTGCCCCATAGGGGTCAGATCCAGGTCCGTGTGGCCAAGAAAAGAGCGATTCAGGTTACCCATGCTCTGCCCATGACGCACCAGATAAAGTTCTGTCATATTGGTACCGCAATTTTTGCAATTTTGTTGTTTTAGAAGGCAGGAAACCCGCATCGGCGAATTCTCACCTACCTTTTATAGTATAGCACATCCGCCACCATTTTACAAGAAGGGCAGCTCTCCCGCAGGAACACCCTGTTCGCTTCCCCGTTGGCGCCGCTAACACAACCGCCACCTTCTCTCTTTCACCATACAAGCCCAGCATAGGAAAACACGAAGGAAAGTCTGCTTAAACGCAGACGAGCGTCCCCTTCCGCAGCCAAATATCCGCCGTGATCTGCACATCCACCTCTTCACGCCTTCGCACTGGGTGTCCTTTTCAATGGCGTTTTTTGTCGTTTTTACTGTTATTTTCTACCAGCTGAAGCAAAAACCGCACAACAGTGCGCAAAAATCACCCAAGAGAGCATACAGAGTGCTGAGAGCGGCGTATTATGCCGTTTTTTACAAAAAAAGAACGGTCTATGCTTCTATTGGGGTGCAAAAAGTGAAAAAAAGGGATTATGGACGTTCTGGGGGATACTGTGTGTTTTTCTGCGTGCTTTTGGCTCTTTTTGTATTGTCAGTGACAGCTGCGGGTGTCAATATGTTGAAAACTTTTGCCCTTAGGGGAGTGTTCCGCCTGTTTTTGACAGAATTCGCTATGTTTCACGTGAAACATTTATAGTCCACAGGCAGTTTTCTCTTGATTTTTACCTACAAAAGCAGTATAATGGGGCATAGGAAACCAAACCCGGCGAAAGGAGGCACAAATGGCACGCATGATAGCATTTTCCAACCAAAAAGGCGGAGTGGGCAAAACCACCTCCTGCGTATCCATCGCCTCCCAGCTGGGGAAGTTGGGCAAAAAGGTGCTTTTGGTGGATTACGATCCCCAGGGAAACGCCACCAGCGGCGTGGGAATTGACAAAAGAAGCCTGCGAGCCACGGTCTATGACGTCATTGCCAGGGGGGCCAGTCCAAAAAGTGTGATTTTGCCCACCAAATTCGAAAATCTGTGGGTTTTGCCCTCTAAAACCGACTTGGCAGCCGCAGAAATAGAACTGAGCGGTGCTTTTGATAAGGAAAACAACCCCCTATCTGCCCTGAAAGAGGTAAAATACGACTACGATTATATTTTGATCGACTGTCCGCCCTCTCTGGGATTTCTCACCTTAACCGCACTTTCTCTCTCCGATGGGGTAGTGGTACCCCTGCAATGCGAGTTTTTTGCGCTGGAGGGTCTATCTCAGCTGCTCCCCAGCATTCGCAGGATCAGACAGCTCTATAACCCCGGTCTGCGTCTGGTGGGCATTTTACCCACCATGTATAACGGCAGATTGACCCTAACACGCCAGGTGATCGAGGAAATTAAGCAGTATTACCCCTCAAAGCTGTTCAAAACCCCCATTTCCCGCAGTGTGCGGCTATCCGAGGCGCCCGGCTTCGGTATGCCCATTCAATACCTGGACCCCAGGGGCAAAAGCACGGCAGAATACGCCGACGTAACTGCCGAACTGCTGGAACGCATCTAACAAAAAACACGCAAACGGCCCGCAAAAGGGCTTTCAGGAGGCGTTTTCGCCTCCTTTTTTGTTTTTTGGGCATTGTTTCACGTGAAACATCCCCCTTTATGCTTTCAAAACAGCGGGACTATAAGACTTAAGACAGGATATCACACAGCGGTTTTCTCAGGCACACCTCCCGAGTACGTCTCCCGGGTATACACTTGATCCCCGCGGGGGAAGATGCAGACAGGGGATATGCGAGGGAGGAATAGCCGCCACCCGGACGGTGTTTTGGGACAAAAAGGGGGCGTTTCGGGCTAAAAACGATAAAACAGGGGCACAATTCACGCAAAATTCACTTCTGCGTCTTGCAATTCTTTTTTCTTTCTGTTACTCTATGTATAGAAGTATAGAATATGTACTTACCATATTTTACCATATAGGAGGCAGTATGAGCAAGAACATCGGTTTAGGCAGAGGGCTGGGTGCCCTGTTTGCGGACAACGACATCCGTGAGGAAGAGGGGGAGAAGAGCCCCCTGATGACCGTACGCGTGGCGTTGATCGAGCCCCGCTCTGATCAGCCCAGAAAGCATTTTGACGAGGAGGCCCTGGGTCAGCTGGCTGCTTCTATTTCTGCCCACGGGCTTTTGCAGCCCATTTTGGTACGCTCTCTGCCCGGCGGCAGATACCAGATCATCGCAGGCGAAAGACGCTGGCGTGCCTCCAAGATGGCGGGTCTGAGCGAAGTGCCTGTCATTCTGGTGGACCGTGATGAAGCCGAGGTGGCACAGATCTCTCTTATTGAGAACATTCAGCGCCAGGACCTGAACCCCCTGGAGGAGGCTATGGCATATAAGGCACTGATGGAGGGCTACGGCCTGACCCAGGAAAGGCTGTCTGAGAAGATCGGCAAGAGCCGCTCCGCCATCGCCAACACCCTGCGTCTTCTGGACCTGCCCGAGGAGATCCTGCCCCTTTTGCGGGACGGTCTGCTGACCGCCGGCCACGCCCGCACCCTGCTGGGCTGCAAGGACCCCGAGGTGGCTGTGATCCTCGCCCGTGAGGTGGCACAGGGTCGCCTGTCGGTCAGAGACCTGGAGCGAGAGGTAAAGCGTGCCAACCGCCCCCCAAAGGAGGAGCGGGAGAAGCCCTACCACGTGGATTACGCCGCCGACCTGGCCAACCGCATGATGACCCACCTGAGCCGTCGCGTCACCATCTCTGACAAGGGCCCCCTGAAATCCGTGACCCTCTTCTACGAGGACAACGAGGATCTGGAGATCCTCTTGACACAGATCTGTGGGGCAGACTTTATTGACCAGATATGATTACCTTTTTTCGTGAACTGTTTATCATAGACGGCACTGCCGAGGGTAGCGTCCTGGAGCTAATCCCCTATATTCTCACCGCCATCGCCCTGGGCGTGGTGCTATCCGGGGGATATTTCGTGCTGTGGCGTCTGCTGGAAAGACGGGTGTTAACCCCCCTGATAGACAACCCCGAGGGCGTGACCCTCGCCCAAGCCGGACTGGACCCCAAGGAGAGCTTCCTTGGGCGGGTGGTGGCGTTCCTTCTCCGCTCTCCCTCCTGCATGCTCTATAAGACCCTGACCCATCGGGGCTACGAAAACCGTGGCTCCGCCTTGACAGAGAATGCACCCGAGGAAGCAGAAGGCAAGAAGAAAAAGGAAAAGCCCCATTACACCCTGACCGTCACCGCTGACACCCACCTGACCCTCAGAGAAGAGCGGGTAGAGTACGCCAGGCGACAGGCGGGGCAGCAGGTGGGAGACATCGTGATGCCTCTGGTCTACACCTGCCTCGTTACCCTGGGGGCATGGCTGTGCCTGATGTGCTCCCTGGATGCCATCGTGGCCTATCTTTTGGGGGTATAACCGTGGCAGTCAAGCTGTATTACCGTGTTGCCGATGCAGTTCCCTTCCTTGACGGAGCAAAGCTGGATCTGTTTTTAGACACCCTACCCCTCTCGGAGGCAAGCCGCATTCGCCGCCACAAAAAGCCCCTGGACAGAGCCCTGCGTGCCGCAGGCATCCGAGCTTTGAAGCAGCTGTGCCGACAGGCAGGGGTCACACCCCCCGGTCTTTCCTACACCCCCACGGGGAAGCCCTATTTTGCGGATGCCCCCCACCTGGCACTGAGCCTCTCTCACAGCGGCACCCATGCACTGGCGGTGCTGGCAGTAGGGGAGGAGCCCGTGAATATAGGTGCCG
The DNA here is from genome assembly GCA_045656805.1 of Eubacteriales bacterium. Taxonomy (GTDB): domain Bacteria; phylum Bacillota; class Clostridia; order Oscillospirales; family CAG-272; genus UBA1740. The sequence goes on from JAZORW010000128.1 coordinate 4,071, forward strand.
ACCTGCAAATTCTCACCCCCGACCTACCCCTGACAGAGCTGGCGTGCCGCTATCTGAAAGAGGAGGACGCCCGCCGGGTGGAAGCCTCCCCCGATGAAGAAAAGCCCCTGCTTTTTGCCCGTCTGTGGAGCCGGCTGGAGGCAGCCGTGAAGCTAAGCGGCGTGGGACTTTCCCACAGAGAAGCTGCCCCCGACCCCTTCTATCTCCACACCGAGACCCTAAAACGGGATGGCAAAAGCTATGCCCTGAGCATTGCCTGTGACAGGGCCGCTGACCTGATAGAAAATTAATACATTAATTTTTTGCATTTGCCCCCACCGTCTTGCAAAACCCCACGTGCTGTGATATACTATATATGCAAATCGCATCTTGAAAGGAGACCGTCATGAAATTTTGGAAAGCCGCCCTGAAGCTGGGTGCCATCGCCTCCGTATTCCCCTATAAGATCACCTCCACCCCTGTGAGTGAAGAGGAAAATGCCAAGAACCGTGTATCCGTGGAGGCTTTCGCCTACCGCGTAGAGGTAGAGCCCAACACCGCTGAAGCAGGTACACCCAAAAACGGTAAGGTGAATATTTCCATCCCCGGCCCCGTTCTGTCCCGCACCATTGAGTCTGCCTGCACTGCCGGCACCAACGCCAAGGAGAAGGCAGCCGCCACTGCCGAGACCGTAAAGGAAAAGGCTGCCGCAGCCACCGCCGTGGCAAAGGAAAAGGCCGCCGTTGCCAAGGAGAAGGCAACCGCTCTGAAGGAAAAGGCACTGAAGCTGAAGGACACCGTGGTAAAGACCTGCACCGAGACCGTAGAGAAGATCAAGGTAAAGTGCATGGGCACCCAGGAGATCCTGGAGGGTGAGCCCGAGGAGGAGATCACCGTGGAGATCGTAGAGGAGCCCACCGTAGAGGAGCCCGCGGCCCCCGAGGCACCTGAGGCACCCGCCGAGCCCGAAGCCCCCAAGGCAAAGAAAAGTAAGAAAAAGACTGAGGAGTAATATCCTCGCTCCCGCATAGCGTGATACTCCGTCAGGGGTGGATCGCTATGCGTTTTTCTTGCCCGCACGTTTACACTACAGAGCCTTCGCCTCCGCAGGGTCTTGCGCCGCGGAGGCTCCCCCTTCAAGTCATAGGAGAATCCCATGAAAAAAACCTTATTTTTGTCCCTGCTGATCCTTGTGCTGCTGTGCCTGTCCTGCCTTTTGGTTTCCTGCGACAAAGATATCGTCGTCAACATTTTCGCGTCGGGCGGACTGCAATATCAGGTGAATTCGGACAACCGCACCTGCACCATTGTAAGCATAGGGGAGTGCACTGACTCGCTGGTGGTAATCCCCGCCGATATAAACGGCCTCTCCGTTACCGCCATCGGAGAAGAAGCCTTTAAGGGAAGCACCCTTATGACGGGCATTGTCATCCCCCCCAGCGTCACCAGAATTGCCCCCAGCGCATTTCACTATTGCTACAATCTGGAGCGTATCACGGTGCTGGAGGGCAACCCCGTATACCGCAGCGAGGGAAACTGCCTGATTGACTTCAAATACAAAACGCTGGTGGCGGGCTGCAGGGGCAGCGTGATCCCCGAGGACGGCAGTGTGATCGCCATTGGCGCAAGCGCCTTCAAGGGTTGCTCTTTTTCAGAGGAGTTTTCCGTACCCCACGGGGTGCAGCGAATCAATGGCTACGCCTTCAATGATTGCACCTCTCTTAAGAGTATCTCTCTGCCGGACACCCTGACCTACCTGGGGGAGTACGCCTTTTCGGATTGTACCAATCTGGAGGAGGTGCATATTTCCGGCAGCCCGAGCCTGATCGGAGAGGGTGCCTTTAAAAACTGCACCGATCTTAGTGCTACCCATATCTCCTCCCTTGCCTCCTGGTGTGCCATCACCTTTAAGAATATGGAAGCCAACCCCCTCTATCATAGCGGCGCCCTGTACCTGAACGGCACCCCCATCACAAGCCTGTCCATCCCCGAAGGGGTCACCGCCATTGGAGACTACGCCTTCTGCGGCCTCACCCAAATCACCCGGGTGTCTCTACCCCAAAGCCTCACCTCCGTAGGGGACCAGGCGTTCCGGGGCTGCACGGGAATAGAGAGCGTACATACCCCCTCCCTCTCCGCCTGGTGTGCCATCACCTTTAAGAATGTGGAAGCCAACCCCCTCAATCGGTGCGGCTCCCTGTACGTGGACGGTGTCCTGCTAACCCACCTAAGCCCGCCCGCCGACGTCACGGCCATTGAAAGTTACGCCTTTGCAGGCTGTACCAAGCTACGCTCGGTAAATCTGCCTGACACAGTCACCTCCATCGGCATGCACGCCTTTGTAGGGTGCACCGAAATTGAGAGCATGTCTCTGCCCTTCCTGGGGGGCTCTCCCGACGGAGGTGCCTCTATGCTACACGTCTTTGGTAGCGACCGCGCCCCCGCCTCCCTGAAAACCATCACCATCCGCGGCGGCAAAATCGGGGATAGCGCCTTCCGTGACTGTGCCTCGCTTGTCGAGGTGATCCTACCCGACACGCTCTCCCATTTGGGAACCATGGCCTTCTACGGTTGCACCTCCCTGAAAAGCATTAGCCTGGGTGCCAACGCCACCCTGACAGCCCTCCCCAACTATGCCTTCCAGGGGTGTAGCAGCCTGACGGAGATTGTGATTCCCCAGTCGGTTCTGCGTATGGGAGCTGGCGTTTTCCAGGGGTGCACCTCCCTTAAGAGTGTTGTTTTTCTAACCAATCATATCACCACCCTGGGCGCCCAGACCTTCCAGGACTGCAAGTCCCTTCAGAGCGTCACCCTGCCCAGCGGGCTCAGCAAGATTGAGGGTCAGGCCTTCCGCGGCTGTACCTCTCTAAAAGCCATTACCCTGCCTGCGGGGGTCACCTCCCTGGGCGCGGCCTCCTTCTATGGCTGCACCGCCCTTGAGACTCTTTCCCTGCCCCGCCTGCTGGAGGAGATTGGAAGCCAGGCCTTCCAGGGCTGCTCCTCCCTTAAGAGCATCGAAATTCCAGAGGGGATTACCGAGCTGCCTTCGAACGCCTTCCTGAGATGCTCCTCCCTTCAGAGCGTGACCCTGTCCGTGGGGATGACCAAGCTGGGCAACAGTGCCTTTGAGAACTGCACGTCCCTTGCGTCCATCCACCTGCCCGAGACCCTCACCGAGATTTCCTCCAGCGCCCTTCAGGGCTGTACCGCCCTGTCTCAAATCACCCTCCCAGACAGCGTTGCCAAAATCGGAAGGAGCGCCTTCAGCGGGTGCAAGGCCCTGCGGGTGGACGTCTCCTCCCTCTCCGTTTGGCTTTCCATCGAATTCCTGAACGAGACGGCCAACCCCCTGAACTGCGGCGGCACCCTGTACGTAGACGGCACCCCTCTGACACGGCTGGAATTGCCAAGGGGAATGACCGAGGTGCCCGACTTTAGCTTCGCAGGATGCGTCTCCCTTACCCAGGTGATTCTCCCTGCAGGAGTCACCAGGGTAGGCCGCTACGCCTTCTCTCGATGCGCAAGCCTAACCGACGTCACGCTGCCCGAGGGGCTGACCCACGTTGATTTGGGGGCCTTCTTTGGCTGCACCTCCCTTGGGGAGATTCCCCTGCCTGACAGCCTGACGGTGATAGCCTCGCAGGCCTTCCATGGCTGTACCTCCCTCAGTAGCATCTCCCTGCCGAAAAATCTGACGAAAATCGAGGAGGGAGCCTTCCTGGGCTGCACCTCCCTGAGCAGTATCACTCTGCCTGAGAGCCTGACCCTTCTCGGTGCGGGGGCCTTCCAGGACTGTACCTCTCTTGTCAGCGTCACCTTCGAAAATCCCCAGGGCTGGGCCCGCGTTACCGCACCCAACAACGGCCTGAACCTGAAAAATCCCGAAGCAAACGCCCGTTACCTGACGATCACCAACGTAACGGACAACATCGTTAGAAATTAAGAGAAAAGGAAAGAGCAAGCACAGCCGTGCTTGCTCTTTTTCTTTGGGACGGGGAAGAGGGGGGAAGCCCCCTGCCTTCGGCCCGCCCTTTTCCATCCAACGCAGGGCGTTGATTCCCTGCGCCACCGAATGGCAATCCCCCCACGGTGGTGGGGGGATGGAAGGATTTTCTTTGGGAACCCTTACTGGGGACCCACGAACAGGGCCTGCAGGGCGTTCAGGCTCTCCATTTCCTCCGGGGTAGCGGTCTGAGCATAGACGGCAATGGCCTCGTCCAGTGCCTTCTTCTGGTCTGCCCTGACCTCTACGGTCTTATAGGTGCCGCTTACGGGATCGATCCGTGTCTGCTCCTCAATGGAGGCACGCACGGTCTCGGAGGACATGATGGTGTTTACCAGAGAGGTAGCACTGATTTCCTCCTGGCGGGAGGAGGAGGCGTACATGATCAGGGTGTTGATGGCGGCCGCCTCACGCTTCTTCTGCTCGCCCTCCATATCTGCCACGTCATCCAGCACGTGAAGCACCATGGTCTGCACCACCTCTACACCGTCCTCATTCAGCTTTGAGGTGCTGACGAATTCGTCCGAAAGGGCAGATGCCAGAAGACCTGCGGTCTCGTGGTCTACCTCCTCAAGAATGGTCTCCATCTCGGTCTGCAGATGCTCACCCGTGACGTTGACGTAATCGTCTACCATATACATATAGGTGTAGGAGCGGCTCACCAGTGCCAGGGTCTTGGACAGGGTCTTCAGATCCTGAACCACCTTTTCTTCCGTGGTGTTGCTCACCAGCTCCAGCACTGCGTCAAGGGCATCCTTATAATCCTCGGGGATCTGTTCCTTCAGGTTGATGCCCAGAAAATCCTCTTCTGCCAGCCACTTGGCAGCGGCGGTGGACATCAGCTCTGCCACCACGCCGCACATGTGGGGGGATCTTGCTAAGATAGGCAACAGCCCCTGGTCTACGGCAGACATATCCAAAACGCCCTCTCCGCTAAAGGCGGAGCCAAAGTCGATCTCGGTCACTCCGTTCACCCCGGGAACCAGCTCTACCAGCACAAAAACCTCCTGGGTAGCAGGGGTTTCACCGTCCTCCATCACCGTCATGGCGTCAAAGAAGCCTCGGGTTCCCAGCTTGCCCATAATAGACAGGGTGGTGCTGTTTTCCAGCCCCTCTATGTTCTCCCGTGCGGCAGAAGGCAGGGAATCCTCCTTTACCAGCTCTTCCTCTACGAGAGAGCCGTATACCTCCGTAGCAAAGGTGATATACCCTACCGCGGGGGTCAGCATAGCGAAGACCAGCAGGGCTGCTGCCGCACCGGACAGGACGCTGCCCGTCACGCGGGAGGCCCCGGAAAATTGCTTCTTGCCCCGGTCATCCACCTTTTTAGGCAGGGCGGCGCAGACAATGAGGTATATGATCCAGGTGATGAACCTGAGTACCCCCAGAACCACCAAAAATACGATGGGGGCAACCATAGACAGCACCAGGTCCAGCACGTAGTGCAGCAGGCTTTCAGATGCGTCCATTGCCTGGCTTGCCGTTTCGGGCAGGTCCCCCAGCCGATCCTTTACCACGTCCTCCAACACAGGCTCAATATGCACGGCGGCATAACGGGTAATCAAAAACGCCCCCACCACGCAAAGGGCCAGCAGACCCAGCCGAACACCTGCACGGGTGCCGCCCCGCTTTCTGCCGCGGACGAATCCCGTTATAATTCTCAGCACCGCCAGCACCGCCAGTGCCAATACTGCAATTTGTGAGGTTGACAGACTCATTTTGCTTCCTCCGCATTTTTCTTTTGTGTAGGCTTCCCTGCCTTTTCCAAGAGGGGGATCAGCACGCCACCCAGGGTGTTACCGATCACCACCATGCCTAAGAAGGCAAAGGAGCGGGGAGAAAATTCTCTGGCCAGGGCGAGGTAGAACATATCTGCGATAGAGTGCTCAAATCCCGCCAGGATAAAGGTGGGAACGCAGAAGAGGATCCCCACGGGGGTGGAATGAGAGCGGTAGATACGCACCGCGATGTACATAAGAATGCCGCACATCACGCCCAGAACCAGGGCTGCCCACAGCTCCTTATCCAGTCGCTTCTCTGCGTTGACAACGGCGGTTTTGTACAGGACGGGGCTGGCAACAGACAGCAAAAGGCCCGTCAGGGTTGCGCCCACGTAGTTGCCCACCAGACCTACGCCCAGGCATTTCAGCAGGTCAAGGGAGGGGTTTTCCCCCAGTCCCCCCACCTTACCGGTGAAGAGGTACATTCCCAAATAACAAATGGTGAGCAGGGCAACGGAAAACAGCACCGCACCCACGTATTTGTCGCAGGCGGTAAATACCGCACCGCCGATTCCCACCATCATACCGGCGGCGATGCCGCCGAAAAAGGCTTGCTTTAGCATTTTGATGCTCCTATATATGTATAGTTTCTTAAAACAGATGCTCTCTTAGTATATCAAACCCCGTGGGGTCTGTCAATCGGGGTCACCCACCCCACTCGCTGTCCAGCCACGCCAGCCGTGCCGTGAGGAAGGCGTACAGATCCAGGGCGGCATCCTGCTGGGTGTGATAGTCCCTGACACAGGCACCGCACTGATGCCCCTTCAGCTTCTTCCCCAGCAGCGGCCAACGGACGTAGTTTTGGTAAAAGGCGTTTTTGTAGGAGTAGCTGAGGGTCAGCATTTCCTCCACCGCCGCCTCCAGCTGCGGCAGGCTTTCTTGCCACAGTGCCACTACCTCCTCACGGAACCAATCGGCCCCGCACAGCATCACCAGAAGGGGGCTGACACGCACGTCTGCCGTCACCGTCAGGTAGGTGGCATACAGCCCCTCGGGGGTATGGAGGGCGGGATATTTGGTATTTGCCATGCTGAAGTCATAGTCCCAGGGGGCAGTAAGGGTCAGCCGTCCGTCCCCCTGGGGCCCCAGGTCCACGGCAATATTCATAACGCCGGAGTCCAGGTCCTTTACGATCTCCTCCAGCACCAGCATGCCCACGGCGGCCTCCAGGTTGATCGCCGCTTCTATGGTCTCTCTTTGCTTTTCTCTCTCGGTGGTGCCATCAAAGTGGGTTTTGGGAACCAGCTCACCCTCTCTTGTGAGGGTATAGTATTCTCCCCGATACACTGCCTCCCAGACCAGGCGGAAGGCGGAGGCCACGTAGCGGGCAATATAGGCGGTTTGCTCCGGGGTATAGTCACCCCCGGAAAGGGTGAAATTCAGGGTATCGTAATGGGCCTGCCCGCCCAGGGCATCCGTGACGGTCATATTCACGTTTACCCCAAAGGCGTCGGGGTCGTCGGTGCGTCCCCCCTGGCTTGCCAAAAGGTATCCCGTATCCAGGCGGGGGTCCCCCTTGACGTGCTGGGTGATACTCACACGGCTTTCGTGGATCTGGGTATGCTCACACAAAAGGTAGATCCCCTGATACGCCCCGTTGATATATACCCTGACGTGGGTGGCGTCGGAAACGTAGACCGTGTCCCCCAAAAGAGCCCGTGCCAAATTCAGGGCGGTGTAGTTCCGCATGAGGGTGGCGTCATAATAGTCCGCCAGCAGCACCCAGTTGCGGCACTCTGCCCCACCGTTCAGCCCCAGCATCCCCGTAGGGGTGGCGAATTTAATGCGGTAGGGGCGTTTGGGCTCCATGGCGGTGGAGTTACCCCGTATTTTCACCTCTGCCAGCGCCCGCTCTACGGCGTATTCCTCCCGGCAGTCGGACACCCCGATCAGCACCTTGGAATAGCTGTCCTTGGTCAGGGTCCCCTCACCCGGCAGAATGGTAATATCCACTCTGGGGGGCGTGATCTGGGGCTGTGCCTCCAGCTCTGCCATCCGCTCCTCGCCAAGCTCTGCCTCCAGGGGATAGGGGCAGACCTCTGCCTGCATCTGTCGCCGGGTGGTGCATCCCACCGCTGTCAGCAGCAGGGTCAGGCAAAGGAGCACCGCCGGGGCGGCTTTTCCGATGCTTCCTCTCACGGGTGGCTCCTTTCTGCCCCCTGCGGGGGCAACTTCCTCTTTTTATACAGTATACACCATTTTCCGACAAAAGTAAAAGGTTTTCCACTCCGTGGAGCAGGAAAATTCTTCCCCGGGGGCGGGGGAGAAAGCCTGCACAAAAAGGGGATAGGGGCGGGGGACGAATTTTTTGCACTTTTTTTGAAAAAAATATGGAAATGAAGGCAAAAATATGCTAAAATACTATCGTTAAATTTTAAGAAAAAGAGGGTCTTTTATGAAAAAGCTTTATACCGGCAAGACCAAGGACGTAT